>DASWBG010000129.1:0-7392 GCA_036390715.1 Gemmatimonadaceae bacterium | reverse complement strand
GCTGGGCTCGAACTTGAGCTCTTCGAGCACATCACGCTGCAGTTGTAGGTCCGTTTTCATGATGTTTCCCCCCATTATGAGTGATCCTGCTGCACATGGGGGCAACTTCGCAGATTCGCCTGGAAATATCTGTCGGCGTGGGGTTGAGAACAGGTGGGAGAAACCAGTACACGCCGGTGCGAAAATACCCTAGAGCGACCGCGACCTGAAGCGCAACCGGGACCTGAGAGACGAGATCGTGCACGACAAAGCGGCCAACCCGCGCCGAGCGGGTAAGCCATGGCAATTGGACGTGATCGCTCGGAAACGAGCTTCTTCGTTTGTGTGACGACGCGAGGTTCTGTGTTAGCTGAGGCGATACCGCGCTAATACTCCCAAACAACAACCGTCCCTAGAGTCTTCTTTGTTCTGCCTGATTGCCTGACGGCTCCCAACGCTCCAGGCTTCCGCGTTCGACTGAATATCGTCGTCATCACCAGGTAGATCGCTACGACGAGATCGAAGAGCACGCCTGAGATTAGAAGCACCACCGGAAGGGCCATCCCCGCGAGCAGGATGACGAAGAACGCCGCGAAGACTTCCATAAACCACTCCCGCCAGCTCACCCCGTGCGCCAGCCGCCGGAAACTCCTGCGACCGCTTGCGGGTCTCGGCCAGCCAAACTGAGGACGTCGCCAATTGCTCCAACAAGTTGGGGGGCGTGCGGCCGCCCCGCCCAGCAGGGAAACCTTGAATTGCTGTAGGGGAAAACCCTCCTGAATAGCGCTTGCGAGATGCAGGCTGCTGGTTCCCCATCGCTATGGGAATAGTCTGTCGGCGCTCAGTCGAACATGGTAGGAGAAACCACCACAACGTGTGCGATCAACGCGTACCGCTTTGAGTCCGAACCCCGACTGCGTGTGTCTTTGCAATGCTCAGATTGCGTCACCAACGCTCGGATCGCGACGAAGAGACAACGACGAAGAGCCATCCGCAAGGAGGCGTAAGAGCACGCCGGTATTGCGCGAGCAGCTTGATCAAGTCGACAATCGAGGAGGCGTGATGACGACAATCGGGATGTCACAAGACCGCGGGCTGACGATGGCGCGGCCGGTTGGGAGCGCAAGCATGGTACGACAGGTCTTGCTCGCGTGCGGGATCCTCTCTTCACTGCTTTACGTCGCTACGGACGTACTAGGGGGAATGCGATATGAGGCCTATAGCTTTACCTCGCAGGCGATCAGCGAGCTGGCGGCGATTGGCGCTCCGTCGAAGCCGTTCGTCGATCCCTTCTTCATCGCATATGACTTGCTCGCGCTGGCCTTCGGTATAGGAGTCTTCCTCGCCTCAGGCGGCCACCGCCCTTTGCGGATCATAGCAACCATGCTAATGGCCTATGGCGCTATTGGCTTCGCGGCTGTTGCTCTCGCGGGTCCCACGTTCTTCGCGATGCACCAGCGCGGTGCCGGCAGCCTGGCCGCCGATGCCCCGCACATAATTCTCACGGGTGTGCTCGTATTGCTCCTGCTTCCCGCGATTGGTTTCGGTACGCTCGCACCAGGCAAGCGATTCCGGGTGTATTCGTTCGCTACCGTTCTGATAGTGATCGGGTTCGGTGTGCTGACATCTACGTTCGCAGCCCGACTTGCCGCGGGCCAGCCCACACCAGGGATGGGGATCGTCGAACGCATCGATGTTTACTCGGCTTTACTTTGGCTGGCGGTCTTGGGTATCGCGCTCCTGCGGCGTCCGCGGTAGCGGGGTCCCATCGCCCGCCGAAGACGTTGTCTCGGCTTTGTTAGCCGGGTGAGGAAAACTCTCACAAAAAAACAGCACATCACTGACGGACGCGGACTTCGGCGGGTTGCAACTTCCGCCCTATGGGATTCTACGAAGAAAGACCTCCGCGTCACGGACACCGCACTCCCTCCGAACTTGCTGAAGACGAGATGTTGTCGGCGGTTCACGGCGACTTCTGCGGGATGCCTGAGGCGCCCGAAACAAAGCCAATCGGCGGGCTTGCCAAGAAGCGCGTGGAGCGGAGTCAGGACAAGACGTTTTTTGTGGAGCAACAAATTCCTTAGACCGAGGAGGAAAGATGTCACCAGTTACCAGAGTCGTCCGGCGCCGCCTGGCGCCACTGCCACAGGTTTTTGCTTCAAGTGGATTGCCGGACGTGTCGCAGATGTTGGAGAATGCGCTCGGTTTCTTCCCGGAAATCTCGGGAGTGACGGAGCTGACGAAGGCAGGCCCATTCCCGACAGTGAACGTGACCGAAGACCCGACGGCATTCACGGTAACAGCCGAACTTCCGGGTCTCGCGGCGGATGATGTCGACATCGATTTCACCGACGGCGTGCTCACGATCCAGGGCGACAAGACTGAGGAGCGAACCGAAAAAGAGAATGGCACGAAGTATCACGTGTGGGAGCGTCGGTCTGGGACCTTCCAACGGTCGTTCCCGTTCCCCGGGGGCGTCGCTGGTGACAAGATCATTGCCGACATGAAAGATGGCGTGTTGACCATCCAGCTTCCCAAAGCGAGCCAGGAACAGGCGCGACGGCGCTCGATCAAGATCAATACGAAGTAGGAGCGGGGCGGCTCGCAGTAGGAAGCTTCAATTCCGGGTGGACTTGCGGTTACGAGTTCACCCGGAAGTGCGTTCGATCGCCTCGAGGACGCGCCTCATACGCTACCCGGCGACATCCCCTGGGCGAGCGCGCATTTCACCTCCGCCACTGGTGCGTAGGAGAGCGAATCCTGACACCAGCGCCAGAAAAGCAAATATCAGCAGCCCGAACACGCACGCCGGAACGCCGAAGATGGTTCCCGGCGCGCCAACCGGCGGACATGAGACCAGCCGGCCAGCCAGCTCACGGTACGACAGCGTTGCTGAAAACGCGCATCCGGCCAGGCTGACGCCAAACACCATCCAGAGCATACGTCGCAGGTAATCGGTAGTGTCAAGAAGGTGCGTAGACATAACAAACTCCGGCTTGAGTTCTGTGGGATTTCGTCATTCGCTCAGGGCATTGGCGCTGCTCGGCGCCAGTCTATACCGGAGACGTGCGGCAATGCCACCGTGTGCATCGAGTTGCTCGGCCGCCGCGCCCGACACTTCCTCGATCAACGCTCCCTGATCCATTGCCGATCGCACGGACGCTTCGGCGTCGGCTGCATGATTCTCGAGATAGTGATGCGTCAGATAAAGCTCTCGTACGCGCCGCTGATCGAGCGTCTCTCTGGTTGCGCCCGGTCCGAGGGCGCCGAGGCCGGTCGCGTTGCTGCCCTCGAAGATTTCGGCTACTCGCGCTGAGTCCATCGCATTGCGCAGCGTGGAAGCTGCCGCGCGGGCCGCCACCGCGAGATCCGCCTTGGATGCATGAATGTCGAGCGAGTCTTTGTGCAGCACCCGATCCGGTGCGTGCGGAGCCAGCATATCCGCGAGATGCAGACTCACCTGCGGTATCCCACCTGTAACGATCCAGCCGTCGGCTCCGGCGATGCGCAGCGCATGCTCGGCCGCATCCGACAGCATTCTTTTTGTCCCTGCCAGCAGACTGCGTTGAGCTTCGTCGTGGCCCGTATCGCCGCGCGTCCCCCCGTGAAAGCCGACACGCGGCGCGTCCCCCATGTGCGACGGCTTCATGACTGGGTGGTATGCGCGCAGCGTGGTAACGTGCTCGAGCTTGCCGAGGTAATACCTGTGCACATCGGCTCTGGTGGAATCGACGTGAACAACGACTACCGGGCGAACTTCCTTCAGCGCGCGCATGTAGGGTGCGACACTCGCACCAGTGCTCCACACAGCCTGGGTCGGCATCACCACCGGCAGAAGGGAGGCTTCGTGCACACGATCAGCCGCTATGAATGCTGCCCAGCCCGGCATCGGCACGTTTTCCTTAAACGCTTCCAGCTCTTTCTCGAGTATGCGAACGCATTGCTCGAACGCCTCACGCTCTGACCTGTCCGATCCACTGAGCCAGGTCCGAAGGTTGTCGAGGCTTTGATCCAGCTGCACTCTCCACGAGCGCTGCTGGGCGGGATCCGTTGCTGTCCCGTCGAGATACACGGTCAATACGCGCGCATCTCTGAGGGAGTGCGCTAGGGCGACGAGCTGCGGGAAGTTCATCATTCGCATCACTCACTGTATCTGCTCTTCGGCGTGTTTCCCGCAGCGCGAGCTCCACGGGGGCAAGCGCAGTCGTGCCAACACGACGGGCACGCCACATTTCTCGCATACGCCGTACGAGTCCGATTTATCACGCAGGAGTTCCAGCAAGCCGTCGATCGCAAAGAGAGTCGCTGATTCCTGGTCGGCGATGATCTGGTCGATTTGCTGTTCGCTCCGGCGCTCCTCGCTGAAGCTTGTCGCTGCACGACCCTCCGTCTTCTCCATGGCTGCATGTGTCGCGGCCAGCGCAAGCACCGAGTTCGCGCGCGCCTGGCGAAGTATTTTCCGGAATCGAATCCGATCGCCCGTTATCATGGGCTCCTCCTGACGTCGTACCTCTTCATACTCGCGCCCCAAGCAAACGCCTACAGTCAGGCGAACTGTGTCAAATAGTGACGGGAACCCTTGTCACCGATGGAGCGAATCCCTTACCGGCGACTGGGGATTTACCTGTCCGCGTTGATCACAGACGTATTCGACGCACATCGATGGCTGGACGGTGACAAGCGGGCGGCCTAAGTGGCTTCGCCACCGACGCAGCAATCGGCTCTCGGGTAGAACTCAGGCGATAGCCGGAATTCCGTCGGGACGCCGCAACATGTTGGCCGGCAACTCTTCCGCAGCTCGAGCCGGCCGGAACACCAGCATCGATGTTACACCCGTTCTTGTAACTACGTCCGCAACACTTCCGTGGAGCACGCGCGAGATTCCGCCACGTCCGTGGGTCGCGATCGCGACGAGATCTGCCCGGACATTGCGGGCATAATCACCAATGATCTGGGGAATGTTCTCACCAATCTCGATGTGGGTGGTAGTGAGACAGCCTTGCACGCGCAATTGAGCCGCGATGCGGTACAAGTAGGCCTGCGCGCCGACGATGTCTTTGTCCCACAGGGGAGTCCTTTGATCGGCAATCGCGCTTTCCGATGAAGTCCGCGGTACCAGAACCGTGAGCAAAGTCAGCCGCGCGTTATCGAGCTTTGCCAGCGCGACGACCTCCGGAAGGATCTGCTCCGCCAGACTCGATCCATCGAGCGGGACGATGATACGACTGAAAAGCTCGTCCGCCCCCGGCACCAGATAGCTCGCGTGCGGCTTGACCACCAGCACTGGAATCGCTGTGTGACGAACGAGTGAATCGGTCACACTCCCCAATGATACCCGCGTTATGCCGCCACGTCCGTGACTGCTGATCACGATGAGGTCAACGTGGTTACGGATCGCGTACCTCTCCAACGCATCTGACACAGGGCCGTCCTCGAGCGCCACACCGATCTTTGCCTCGCTGGTCTTCCTGCATTCCGCGGCGAGCTTGTCGAGCTCGATCAGAATCCTGTCCCGCTCCTGTTGCAGGACCTGCGCAGACACTGAAGTCGCATCCGGCGAGGACTCCCTTCCGAAGAATTCTCCGGTGGACTGAACGCGAACGAGCCGAACAACTGCCTGACTGCGCTCAGCAATTCGAAGGGCTACCCGAATCGCCTCGCGATCGAAGCCCGACCCATCGGTCGGGACCATGATCATCTTGTACATACAGCCTCCCACTGACGAACATCTGAACCAGAGGATGCGATCGCACCTCTGCTTCCAATGTCGAAGTCACACCCGAACGGAACAGTCAGCTAAAGACTGATTTCTTGTCGGAGTTTTCCCTCGCATCCGCCGCGCGCTGTGCGACTGAGGTTTGGGGAAGCGCGCTAACGCCGCGCGTCAGGCTCGGAGCGTCAGTCCGACGCACATGACAGGTCGCGCCCGCGGTGCTGGCAACATTCACGTGGGCGCCTTGAGCGCTCATTGTTCACGCGGTTGAAGTCGCACACTATGCGCGACTCATCTGCGCGACACCAGGCGTCAAACGCGCATTGGTCAGATCCCGCTGGCCAGCATCGACGCCGCGATGGCGGCCTGCCCGAAGCTGATGGCGCCGTCGTTCGGGCCGAGTTGCCGAGGCACCAAAACTCTCAGGCCGCGCGCCTCCAGGTGCCGACTGACGCGCGAGAGCAGCCGTGCGTTTTGGAACGACCCACCAGCGAGTGCCACCACATCGATGCCAGCACCAGCCGCTATTGCACAGGCGACCTCGGCCGCCGCGCTCGCCACGCTCTCGTGAAAGCATGCCGCCAGGAAGCCAGCATCAACGCCACGCTGGCGCTGTTCGCCGAGTGCAGCGAGCAAAGGAATGGGATCGAGTACGAGAGAGTCGCCGGTCGCGCGCACCGGAAACGGCAATGGCTCCGCCGGCTGTGTGCCGGCGAGCGATTCGAGTTCCATCGCCGCCTGTCCTTCATAGCTGGCCCGCTGCCGGAGGCCGAGAACGGCGGATGCGGCGTCGAAGAGTCGTCCCATCGATGACGCGAGCGGTGCGTTGAGCCGCCGCTCGATCTGGCGCTCGGCAGTTATCAGACGATCGGCCCCAATGTCGCGGAATGCCAGGGCGAAGGCATCGGCTGCGCCGGGCTCCAGTGACAGGTAGCCGAGCGCCACACGCCACGGCTCGCGCGACGCGAGATCGCCGCCCGGAAGTGGCACATACCGCAACTGCGCCGCGCGCCGATATCCGTTGAGGTCGGCGACCAATGTCTCGGCGCCCCACACGTGTCCGTCGTCGCCGAGTCCCGTGCCGTCAAACGCCAGCCCGACAACCGGTGTGGTGATCCCATGCTCAGCCGCCACGGCGGCGATGTGGGCGTGGTGGTGCTGGACCGCGATGGTTCGCGACAGGCCGAGCTCCTCGGCCACGCGCGTGGACAGGTAGCCGGGATGGAGGTCGCACACGGCTACTTCTGGCGCGATGCGGAAAAGGTCCTCGTATCGCGCGAGCGCGGAGCGGAAGTGCTCGAGACTCTCGATACTGTCGAGATCGCCGATGTGCGGGCTCACATGGGCCGCGTCGTCACGGACGAGCGTGAACGTGTTCTTGAGGTGCGGCCCTACAGCCAGGAGCGGCTGGGGAGACGCAACCGGAAGTCTCAGCGCGAGTGGCGCGTAGCCCCTCGCGCGGCGCAGTAGCAGTGGAGCGCCGTCGACGACACGGGCGACCGAGTCGTCGATCCGCGAGAGAATCTCCCGGTCGTGGAGCAGGAACAAATCAGCGATGGTGTGGAGGCGCATTCGCGCCTCCGTGTTGCCGATTGCGATGGGCTCCTCGCTGAGGTTGCCGCTCGTCATCACGAGGGGCCGGCCGACGGCTTCGAGCAAGAGGTGGTGGAGCGGCGTGTACGCGAGCATCACGCCCACGC
>DASWBG010000128.1:0-1815 GCA_036390715.1 Gemmatimonadaceae bacterium | reverse complement strand
CGAAACGATTTACCGAATCATCAACGAGCGACGCGCGACTGGCGAGGACAAAGGAGACCTGCTTTCGATGCTGCTCCTCGCCCAGGACACGGAAGGCGACGGCGGAAGGATGACCGACACTCAGATCCGCGACGAAGCGATGACGATCTTCCTCGCCGGTCACGAGACGACCGCCAATGCGCTGTCGTGGACGTGGTATCTGCTGTCGCAGCATCCCGATATCGAGGCCCGATTCCATCGCGAAATAGACTCCCTCGGCGATCGCCTGCCGCAGCCCGACGATCTCGCAAATCTGCCGTACACCCGGATGATCCTCGCCGAGTCCATGCGCCTCTACCCGCCGGCGTGGGCTGTGGGACGGCGGGCAATCAACGACTTCGAGGCGGGCGGCTATCGCATCCCGGCACGCTCGATGGTGCTGATGTCACAATACATCATGCACCGCGACCCTCGCTTTCACCCCGAGCCCCAGCGTTTCGATCCCGAGCGATGGCAGCCGCAAGTCGCGGCGACGCGTCCAAAGTTCTCCTATTTCCCGTTCGGCGGCGGGACGCGTATCTGTATCGGAGAGCAGTTCGCGTGGATGGAGGGGATTTTGATCCTCGCGACGATTGCGCAAAGATGGAGCCTCCACTACCTCGGAAGCTCTCCCCCGGCCATCGAGCCGAGGATCACATTGCGTCCCGCAGGCACTGTGAGGATGCGAATCGAAAAACGTTGACCAACATTCCAACCGGATCGCCAGTATTTATAGTAGCAATGCAGCTCCGCTGGCATTCCGTCCACCTCATTCACATCAATGAATAGACTCTTGTATCGTCGCGTTCTGTGGGCGGCGTATCTGATGCTCGCGCCGCTCATTCCAATCTGGGCTCAGCAGACCTACCAGTCGCCACCCGCCGATCTGGTGAAGATTCTCGAAGCACCCGCGAATCCGATCACATCGATCAGTCCCAACCGAAGGTGGGTTCTCGTCACGGTGAGCGACCCACGCGCGATTACGATCAGCGACATGGCCGATTCGGCCTATTACCTCGCGGGAAGCAAGATCAGGGCGAATCCCGATTATCGAATCGAGAACATTGGCATTCGATCCGGAACCGTGAACAGCATTGATGGAAAGATCGAGCGGACGCTCCAGATGCCTTCCGGTGGACGCATTGGATCTACAGCGTGGTCGACTGCCGGAGATCACCTCGCTTATACGACCATCTCGAACGGCACGATGTCGGTAGACATTCTGGATCCCGTCACTGGGCGCACGCGACACATCACCGGGTCAGGCTTGACGGGAAGAATCCGCGATCTCAACTGGTCACGCGATGGAAAGGATCTCGCGTTCACGACAACCACCGCCGCAGGTACGGCGCTTTGGGTCGCAGAGGTAGGCAACGGTACGGCGCGACGGCTGACTCCTCCGACACTCAACTTCACCACCGCGCGCGGAAATATCGTCGACGATGCGGGCTGCAACTGGCTCAACGGACGGTCACCTTTCGTCTGCAGACTGTGGCCCGCCAACCGAGGCACTGGGCCGAAAGCAGCCGGAGTCCCGAGTGGCGTGATCGTCCAGGAATCGTACGGTCGCTCAGCTCCGGCCCGTACTTACGAGTATCTGCTCCAGAGTCCGACGGACGAAGCTCTCTTCGACTACTACTTCACCGACCAGCTTTCTCTGGTTGGTCTCGACGGGAAGATCACACCCATAGGACTGCCGGGAATCCACCTGAGTGCGACTCCGTCGCCTGACGGAAACTATCTGCTCGTTGAAACGGTACAGCGCCCCTATTCCTATCAGGTCCCGCTGGATGTCTT
>DASWBG010000127.1:0-3734 GCA_036390715.1 Gemmatimonadaceae bacterium | reverse complement strand
CTGGTCTCGATCGCGCAGAGCGAGAGGGGAAGCATGGGAGAGAAAGCGATCTTCCCCGCGACGATCGCGGACAGCGCCAACATCTGGCCCGCACTGATCAAGATCGCGCGCAATTCTGACGTGCCGCGCAATACCAGGAATCAATCCGTGTTCTGGCTCGGCCAGGCTGCCGGCGATGCCGCGACTGCGAACCTGAAGGACCTCGTGCTCGACAATAGCGTCGACCGCGAAGTGCGGGAGCAGGCAGTGTTCGCGCTATCCCAGCGTCCGCGGGACGAAGGAGTTCCCGCACTCATCTCGGTCGCGCGGACCAACAAGGATCCGGAGATACGAAAGAAGGCGCTGTTCTGGTTGGGACAGTCTCATGATCCGCGCGCGATCGACTTGTTCGAGGAACTCCTGACGAAAAAGTAGTTTTGCCGTTTGTAAATGATTGCAAAGAGGGATGCTTCGAAATAGCATCCCTCTTCTGCATTCAGGACAATCGTGGATTTCTCGCAAATCTCTGTACAGCTGTCGTCGAACCCGCTGACGGCGCTTCCGATTCTCTTCATCGCAGGCGTGTTGACCAGCCTCGCGCCTTGCATCTATCCGATGATTCCGATCACCGCGGCCATCGTCGGAGGTAGTGCTGTCGGTGACGTTCCACGTCCTCGCTCGCGCACGGTGATTCTCACCTTCACCTACGTTCTTGGGCTTGCGCTAGCGTACGCCTCACTGGGACTGTTTGCCGGGTTAACTGGGACTCTGTTCGGCTCCGTGAGTACCAATCCGTGGCTGTACTTCGCGATGGCGAATCTCCTGATCATCGCGGCGCTGGCGATGCTCGACGTCATTCCAGTTCGGGTACCCACGTGGCTCCTGACGCGCGCGGCGACCGCGGGCGAAGGCGGGAGCCTATATGGCGTGTTCGTCATGGGAGCCGCCTCCGGATTGGTAGCCGCGCCATGCTCGGCGCCCGTAATGGCGGCAGTACTCACCTGGGTCACAGCGACCAAGAGTGGCGTGCTCGGCTTCATCTACCTGTTCGTGTTTTCGCTCGGCATGTGCACCCTGCTCGTGCTGGTGGGACTTTTCAGCGGCACGCTCGCCCGCCTGCCGAGGGCCGGAGCCTGGATGGTATGGATCAAGCGAATCTTCGCATTGATCATGTTGGGCGTTGCGGAGTATTACCTTGTGCAGATGGGACTGCTCCTCATCTGAAAAGACGTCCAACTCGAAATCACATTTGAATCAGATGAACCTCTCAACGCCCTTCCCGTCGTCGAAGCTGTCTCTCATCGGGGTTCTGGCCGCTGTGACTTTAGTATCCGCTCCAGCGGCTGCTCAGGATCTGGGTATTGATGTCGGTGCTCAAGCGCCGGCGGTGACGGTCCAGTCGCTCGATGGAAAGCAGGTTGACCTGTCGCGTTACATCGGCAAGACGCCGATGCTGATTGAGTTCTGGGCCACGTGGTGCCCCAACTGCCGAGAGCTTATGCCGTCGCTGCTCGACGCCGAGAAGAAGTATGGCAAGCAGGTGAAATTCATGGCGATCGCGGTGGCGATCAATCAGTCGCCTGAGAGGGTGCGGAGGTGGGTCGCCGCGAATCCACTGCCTCACGACACCTACTACGATGTTGCGGGGAAGGCGGCGGGTGCTTTCGACGCTCCAGCCACGTCGTACGTCGTCGTGATCGACAAGACGGGACGCGTTGTTTACACGGGCCTCGGCGGAAAACAGGATCTGGAGACTGCGCTCAAGAAGGCGTTATAGCGTTCGAGTGAACCTTTCGGCGCCTGTGATATCACCTGTGATATAAAGAAGAAGAGCCGCGGGTTCGATCCGCGGCTCTCTTTTCATTTAGTCGATTCCGCTTTTGGTGGTGGCGCCAGACTGTCCACGACCGCTGCCAGATCGGTGTACGCCGAAGGAGTGAGAACCTTGAACGGCTTCGTCACGTATGCGATGCGTCCATCGGGGCGGACCACAAACAGCGACCGGTTGTCCAGTTTGCTCTTGGCATCGTACGCAGCGTACTGCTGGCCGACTTTTCCGCCCGGGTCGCTGGCGAAGAGCACGGGGAAATCCTCGTCGCGCGCCCACGAGGCGAGGGCGGTATCGGGATCTACGCTGATGCCGAGGACGACGACGTTCCGGCCGTTGTTGAAGAGCGTGGCGTACTGATCACGGTACGCCTCCATTTGAATCGTTCAGCCTTTGGTTCGCGCCTGATAGAAGAATGCGAGGACGACCGTACGCCCACGATAGTCCGAAAGTCTGACCGGTGTCTTGAGAAGTCCGTACTTGTCGGCGCCAGCGAGCGTGAAATCAGGCGCGACGTCGTTCACCGCGGGGCCGGCAGGTACCGCAGCGGTAGGAGGCGCAGGCTGCTGCGCGCGCGCAGTTTGACCGACAGCCACAAGGCACGCCGCAGTGGTGATCGTCAAAGTTCCGAGTCTTGCCCGAGCGAGCATGGTTGAATCCCCGGTGCGATATTTCGAAAGAACTGCAAAACTACAACCGAGCGGGATGCGAGTTGTCAGCGGAGCAGATACCAGTCATCAATCACGACCGCCAGACGTTACAGAGTCTACATCCCGAACCATTCCACGGCTAGCTATTGCGATTGCAATCTGTCCCTTTCACTGAGATCGACTGCGGCCTCGGGGGAAGCACGCGTTCGGTCGTAGCGGTCCACTTGCTGTTCCCGCTGACTCTGCTTGCGCTCTTCCTTCCTTCTATCGCCACCGCGCAGGTCGGTCAACACCTCAGCGACATTCTCGATGTGGGCGCTCAGGCAATCGGAGTGGTGACGCGCGAGTCACCCGCAATTCAAGGTCGGGCTCTGACGGAGGGCTACCTGACCCAGCCCGCAATCATGGCCGAGCTTGACCCGTGGAATGAATTGCTCTCGTTGAAGGGGACGCTCAATCTCGAGGGAGCAACGCTAAAGCGAGGTGAGCTGAACGAGGGCATTGCCGGCGAGGGATACATCGATCGCCGGCATCCTCACACCTACCTTCACGAGCTGGTCCTTACATCGGCCAAAAGATTCGGCACCGATGGCTTGAGTGGCGCTTCAATCACGGTGGGGAAGGGCTTTGCGCCCTTTGGTACCGACGACCCGATGGCGCGTCCGTTCGAGAAGTATCCGATCAACCATCATCTGGCTCAGATCCTCGAGCGCGCCGTCGCGATCGGTGCGCTGCGCGCTGGCGGCCTGATCTTCGAGGGCGGGGCTTTCAATGGCGATGAGCCAACCGGTCCGGGAGATACGCCCAATCGCAATCGATATTGGGATTCATGGTCCGGCCGGATCACGTACGTCCCCTGGCCGCAGGGAGAGTTCCAGACCAGTTACGCGCGTGTGAAATCGCCGGAGAATCCCACGGGAGGCGGCGCCGATCAGCGTAAGCAAAGCGCTTCGATCCGCCTCGAGGATGTTCAACATTCGGGTTACGCTCTGTTCGAGTGGGCGCATACCGGAGACTATGTCGGATCGACGCGTACGTTCGCCTTCACGTCGCTAATGGCCGAGACATGGGCACAATACGACCAGTTTAGTGGGGCGCTCAGAATTGAAAATACGGAGCGGCCCGACGAGCAACGTCTCGTCGACGCGTTCAGAACTCCGATTCCTGCTACCGATCTCAGCATTGCCGGCCGCTCGCGCTGGACGATCGTCACTGCGCGTGCCGCAGTCTCTCTCCTGAATGGCCGATCGTTCACGATAGAGCCGTTCGTCGAAGTG
>DASWBG010000126.1:0-15147 GCA_036390715.1 Gemmatimonadaceae bacterium | reverse complement strand
TGAGTCCAGCGGCCCGGAGCCAGGAGACGACTCTCGTCCGCGCCACGTTCACAGTACCTCGGGGGAGGTCCTGGTGGCGGTCAGGCGTCTTTTGGCGCGTGTTCGTTACGGGCATTCCTCGGAGAGGAGTGTCCGTTTTTGATTTTGAGCCATCGATCGTTCCGTTTCCTGGTCGCCTGTGCGCTTGCGCTGGCCGCCTGCGAGAAACAGCGCACCGAGGTCACGACGGTCAGCGACGACTTCGGGGATCCGGTGCGGATCGGCCAGCCGCCGACGCGCATCGTCTCGCTCAATCCAGTGACGACCGAAATTCTTTTCGCCTTCGGTGCCGGATCGCGGCTTGTTGGCCGCTCGCAGTTCGACCTCTGGCCCGACGCAGCCAGGCTCGTCCCGGACGTCGGTAACGGACTCCAGCCGAATGTCGAGGTCGTGCTCGGAACACATCCCGACCTCGTGATTCTTTATGCGAGCCAGGACAATCGCCCCGCTGCGGCGCGCTTTCGCGCTGCCGGGGTGAGGACGCTGTCGCTCAGAACCGATCATATCGCCGATTTCCGCCGCACCGTTCAATTGCTTGGCGCGATTCTGCGGGACTCGGCGCGCGCGAGATTGGTCAGCGACTCGGTCTTCCGTACTCTCGACCGCGTGCGCGCAGCAACAGAAAAACTGCCGCGGCCGAGCGTTTTCTGGCACATCTGGGACGCGCCACTCATAACCATCGGCGCGGGGAGCTTCATGACCGAGCTCGTCGATGTCGCGGGCGGCAGGAACGTGTACTCCGACATCACGGGACCATCCGCAACGATCTCGCTCGAAGATGTCTCTCGCAGAGACCCCGACTTCATCCTCGCGGGGCCACAGGGAGTGCAAAAGATCGAAAAAGACCGGCGCTGGCGGATCGTCCGGGCGGTGCGGGAAGGCAGGGTCTTGAAGGTGGACACTGTCCTCGTCGGGCGTCCCGGAGTGCGACTCGGCGAAGCGGCGGTTTCACTGGCCAACCTGCTGCATCCGGTGTCGCTCCATTGACGCGATTCCGTAGCTGGTACTGGATCATCCTCCTGGCGGCCCTGCTTATGGTCGCGATGATAGCGGTCGCCCGCGGCGCAGTTTCGGTGTCGCTCGCCGGTGTGATCGATGCGCTGAGCGGGCGTGGCGATACGACCGCGATCGCCATCGTGCGAGACCTGCGACTTCCACGCGTTGTGCTCGGTGCGCTCGTCGGCGCTGGCCTCGGCGCTAGTGGCGCGGCGCTTCAGGGCGCGCTCCGCAACCCATTAGCGGAGCCGTACCTCCTTGGCGTGTCCGGGGGCGCGGCCGTTGGAGCGGTAGTCGCATTTGCGCTCGGCGTTTCTGGCGACGCGATGATCACGCTTGCTGCGTTCGCTGGTGGAATTGGCGCTGTTTTCCTCGCGCTCGCCGTCGCTCGCGTTGGCGGAAAGAGTACACGCGCCGACGTGCGGACTCTACTCATAGCTGGCGTGGTCGTCGGCGCGTTCGCGAATGCGGCGATCATGGTGGCGCTCGCGCGCGCGGAGCCAAACACTGTGCGGGGCGCGCTTTGGTGGATGATGGGCTCGGCGGCGGACGCGACGTGGCGTCGCGTCGTGTGGCTCGCGGCAAGCATCCTCGTCGCCGGAGGAGTGCTCGTCTACTGGGCACGGGAAATCGACGTTCTCTCGCTCGGCGAAGATACCGCGGCCTCGCTCGGCGTCGATGCGGAAGGGGCCGGCCGACGCGCCTTCCTGCTCGCCGCATTGCTTGCTGCGGCAACTGTCGCCGCCGCGGGGCTGATAGGATTTGTTGGGCTCGTCGTCCCCCACATCGCGCGCCGAATGGGACTGCGAGCTCACCGTCCCCTGATCATCGCGGCGTCGCTCATCGGCGCTACGCTGGTCGTAGCTGCGGATCTCGCGGCCCGAACCGTCGCAGCGCCCACCGAGCTTCCGCTCGGTGCTATTACGGCTTTGCTCGGCGTCCCCTTCTTTCTGGTGCAGCTTCGGCGGACGTCGTGATCGAGCTCAAGGACCTGGTCGTATCGTATTCCGGAGCGCGACTGAACGCCGTGGATGGAGTCAGCTTCGTCGGCGCGGGCGGAAAGCTCACCGCGCTCGCCGGGCCAAATGGGTCCGGCAAGAGCTCGATCGTGAAAACCCTGCTTCGCCGGGCCGATATCACACGCGGATCGGCCGCTATCGACGGGCGTGACGTAAGGTCGCTCCCGTACCCGGAGCTGGCGCGCATCGTCGCCGTTGTTCCACAGCGGGAAGAAGCAACATTCCCGGTCCAGGTGCGCGAGTACGTGTTTCTGGGACGCTATCCGCACCTTGGTCTATGGCGTGCGCCTTCAAGGGACGACGAGCTCGCGGTTGACGAAGCATTGGCGCAAGCCGGTGTAGAGGATCTCGCCAGTCGCGACACCGACGCACTTTCAGGCGGCGAGTGGCAGCGCGTCCGCATCGCCCGAGCGCTGGCTCAGAGATGTCCCACGCTCGTCCTTGACGAGCCGACGACGTTCCTCGATGTCGCGCACGAGATGGCGATCTTCGAGTTGATGTCATCGCTTTCCCGTTCGGGGCTGGCTGTGCTCCTCGTGAGCCACCAGCTCAACCTCATCGCCCGCTTCGCCGACACGATCGTTCTGCTCGACCACGGAAAAGTGGCGACGAGCGGATCGCCCACCGAAGTGATGCGAGCCGACCGGCTCGAAGCGATCTACGGATGGCCAATCGTGATCACACGTGATCCTGCTGTGGGCGCGCCAGCACTCGTTCCACTACGACGTCCAGTCCAACTCTGAAACTCTAAACCAACGACTCCTCACTCCAAGAAGAACATGAACCGCAAACCACTGTTCATCGCCGCGGCCTCCGCGTTTTCCTTCTTCGCGGGCCCCAAGGCCGGCGCCCAGGCTAAAGACACGGCGCAGCTCGGAACGGTCGTTGTATCTGCTACCAAAGTCCCGAGACCCGCCGCCACTCTTTCACAGGCCGTGACCGTTCTGCTGGGCGACGACCTGCGCGCGCAGGGAGTTACCCGCGTGACCGACGCCCTTCGCGAAGTTCCGGGAGCATCGATCGTTCAAACGGGTTCATTTGGCGGCATCACCTCGTTGTTTCTCCGCGGCGGGGAAAGTCGCTACACCAAGGTGCTCATCGATGGAGTGCCGGTGAACGCACCCGGTGGCTCTTTCGACTTCAGCCACCTCACCACGGACAACATTGACCGCATCGAGATCGTGAGGGGCCCCGCCAGCGTGCTGTACGGCGCCGACGCGGTGACTGGTATCGTGCAGATCTTCACGCGCAGGGGCTCGGATCAGGGTCGCACATCGCTTGGGGCACGGGGCGGCACTTATCACTCCCTGGACGTCGATGGCGACGCGATTGGCTCGAGCCCGATGGGAGGATTCTCAGTTGGCGCTGCGCATCATTCTACGCACGGCATCATCCCTTTCAACAACGAGTACCGAAACGGAACACTGAGCTCCGCGCTGACGCTCGCCCAGGGACCGGCGGGAGACGCCAGTGTGGACGCCAGGTACACGACCGCCGAGTTCCACTTTCCCACGGATTTTACCGGCCAACCGGTAGACAGCAATTCGTACAGGGTGCAACATCGCCTGACGGTTGGCTTCGATGCCGATCGGAATCTCACGCCGAACATTCAAGCGCGATTGCTGGCCGCTAATAACGACGTCTGGGATCTCAGCGAGGACATTGCCGTTCCGTTCGGAGGGACGGCGCTGCAACACTCAGCGTCCAGATCTCGTGGCTATCGCCGGAATGTTGAAGGGCGAGTCGCATTCTTCCTGCCTTCCGACGCCACGGTGACTGTGGGCGGGACCTACGAGAAGGAACACGAGAACAGCTCCAACGCTTCCGGCAATGTCGGCGCGCCGACGACGGAAACGGATTCCTTCGACGCATCGCGTCACAACATCGCTTACTACTCCGAGCTGCTCGGAAATCTCACCGACCGCCTTTCCTACACTGTTGCCGGCCGCGTCGACGACAATTCCGACTACCGACGCTTTGCAACTTACAGGCTCGGGGTGAATGCGGCCGTCGTACCCGCGCTGAAGGTTCGCGCCTCGCTCAGCACGGCGTTCAACGCGCCCGCGTTCAACCAGCTCCGCCCGACGCTCTTTACTGTAGGCAGCCCCGATCTCCACCCCGAGCGAAGCAGGTCAGCCGAGATCGGATTGATGACAAATTTTCATCCGGACATCGTTCGTCTCAGCGCGAGCTACTTCAATCAGCGGTTCTCCGACCTGATCCAATTCGTGAATGGTGGATCGCCGAATTTCCTGGGCAGCTTTGCCAACCTCACGGCAGCCAGCTCCAACGGATACGAGGCAGAGATACAGCTAACGCCCCTGACAAACTGGCGGGGGACCGCGAGCTACACGATCGTGAATCCACACGTCACGCAGGTCGCTCCCGCGTATCAAGGCAGTGATCGGGTGGGCGATGAGCTGATTCGTCGCCCAACCCATTCGGGAAGTGTCGTAGTGTCATACGCCCGCCCCTGGGGAATGAGTTTGGGCACTGCCGTGAGCTACGTCGGGAGGAGGCCGGATACCGACTTCTCTCAATTCCCATCGCCACGAGTGACGCTCCCCGCATATACAAAGGTGGATCTGTCGGCCGAGTATCCGCTGACGGGTCTCAAACGCGGCGGGCTCACGCTCAATGCACGAGTGGATGACCTGTTCGACAAGCGCTATGAGGACGTTTTCCATTTTGCGTCACCGAGACGAACCATTCTCGTTGGGGGTCGAGCCTCGGCGCTCTTCTAGCGCGCTGTCGGTCGCAGACCGCGTGTTACATTCTCTTTATGCCGCTTCTTGCTACGGAAGCAATCGTCCTCCACGCCTTCGATTACCTCGAGAGTTCGCGCATAATCCGCCTGCTTACGAGAGAGGCCGGTGTGCAGTCGGCGTTGGCGAGGGGCGCGCGGAAATCGCGCGGGCGATACGGCACCGCGCTCGATCTCTTCGCCGAAGGCTCCGCGCAACTTTATGTCAAACCCAATCGTGAGCTCCACAACCTGGCCAGCTTCGAGATCTCACGCTCGCGCGGGGAGCTGGCGGAAGACATCGGTCGCTTTACCGCCGCTTCAGCGATCGCCGAGCTTGCCCTTCGCTTCGCGGGAGAGGCGGACAATCCCCAACTATACGATACCGTAGCAGACGTCCTCGACCGGATTGCTCGCTCGGTCCCCGAGCGGACCATCGAAGACGGACTCGCGGGGTGCTGGCGTGTCGTCTCCGTGCTTGGTTTCACACCGGAGCTCTCCAGTTGCGCGCTGTGTCACACACCGCTCCGCGATGCCGACGACACGACGTTCTCGCATTCGTCGGGGGGAATCGTCTGTCCAACTTGTACCAAGCTGGCGCCGGGCGGACGGAGAATTCCATCCGCGGCCCGTGCAGCGATCCGGCAATGGCTCGAGGGTGACGATTCTGCCCATCTCACCGACGCCGAAGCCCGCTCGCATCAAAGACTCCTCCGCGAATTCCTCGGCGCACATCTCGCTGACGACAGGCCCCTTCGCGCGTTCGCAGTCTGGGAGCACGAGCGCTGGAGCGCGGCGTGATCATCGGAACAGCTGGCCACATTGATCATGGCAAGACGGCGCTGGTCAAGGCCCTGACTGGTGTCGACGCCGACCGCCTACCTGAGGAGAAGCGCCGTGGAATCACAATCGACCTCGGCTTTGCTCCACTTTCGCTCGAGGGCATCGGCACGGTTGGAGTTATCGACGTTCCCGGTCACGAGGATTTCGTGCGTAGCATGCTGGTCGGCGCCAGCGGAATCGACCTCGGCCTGCTGGTCGTAGCGGCCGACGAGGGGGTGATGCCGCAAACTCGCGAACATCTCCTGATTCTTGAGCTGTTGAGAATTCCACAGATCGTTGTTGCCGTCACCAAGAGCGATCTCGTTGACGGCGAATGGCTGGAGCTGGTACGAGCTGATATCATCGCGCTTTTCAATGATTCCCCGCTGGCGACCCCGCCTGTCGTAAGCTGCTCCAGCCGCACCGGTGCCGGCCTCGACGAGCTGCGAGGTGTACTGGCCGGATGCCTTGCGAACGCCAAGCCGCGCGCCAGCGACGACTTGTTCCGAATGCCGATCGATCGCGCATTCAGCGTGAAAGGAACGGGCACCGTTGTAACGGGAACGGTATGGAGCGGGGAGCTGCCTGTAGAGGCGAGCCTTGTCGTCCTGCCGTCCGGGAAGACAGCGAGAGCGAGGAGAATCGAGCAACACGGAAACCCGGCGGACGTCGCTCGTGCGGGGGGTCGCGCCGCAATCGCGCTCGCTGGACTCGACGTCAGCGATGTATCACGCGGCTCAGTTCTCGTCTGCGTCGATCACTGGCAGTCGACCTCACTCTTTGAGGCAGTGGTCCTCATCGAGCCTGGCACGGAGGCAAACGTGACGCCTCGCACTCGACTGCGGCTGCACGCGGGAGCGTCAGAAGCCGGCGCGCGCGTAGTGTCGGCTGCTGGTGAGACCCTTTCCAGCGCCCCGGCGCTCGTGCGCGTCACGACCGATGCGCCTCTTGTGCTCCGTGGGGGCGACCGATTTGTCCTCCGACTCCCCGCACCGTTGCGCACGATCGGGGGCGGGGTCGTGGTCGATCCGTACTCGCGGCGCAGGTCATTGCCGCGCCATTGGGGTAATAAACTGAACGCCCTATCCGCCAGCAGCGCCGCACGCCTGGATTACCAACTGGAAGCCGATGCTGCGCGTGGGGTTCGCGCGTCGGATCTCACGGTAAGGACAGGTTGCTCGCCGGCTGAGGTGGAACGGCTCGTCCGGCAGAGCGACGCCCATGTTGGGCCGCACAACCTTTTCACGTCCGTTGCTGTCGAAGAAGTAATGGCAAGCGTAAGAAGAATCGTCGCGGAATACGAGATCAAATCTCCACTGGCCTTTGGCGTCCCAGCTCGGACGCTGAGGGAGCAACTTGGTGTCGACGAGGAATTGGCCGACATTGCGATCCGCGAGATGGAGCAGGACGGGGAAATAGAGTCATATGGCCCGCTGGTACGCAACACCGGTTGGGCGCCTTCACCGAGTGAAAGGGACATAGAAGTGAGTGACCACCTGGCGCATGATATTTGCGCTGGGACACAGGAGCCGCCGAGTGTGGGAGAGCTCGTCTCGCGCTACGGCAGCTCTGTTCCTGGATTGCTTCGATTTCTGGAGCGGCAGGGGCGAATCGTCCAGGTGGAGGCGGATCGCTATTACGACCGGAGCACGCTCGACGCAATGATCGGGCGGCTCAGGGCGAAGCTGGTGCCGGGACAGGTCTATGTGCCTGCGCAGCTTCGAGATGTGCTGGGGTTCTCGAGGAAATATCTCATCCCCTTTCTGGAGTTCTGCGATCGAAAAGGGATCACGGAGAGGCGGGGGGAAGGGCGGATTCTGCGGGAAACGAGTGGAATTTTGCTTGACACCTCTAGAGCCCGTTCTTAAGTTCGCGGCAGAAGAACAAATGTCCACCTTAGTAGGAGTCAGAGTCTAGAGACCCTTTTTCGTCAGCAATTGGAGATAACATGAAGCACCTGTGGCGGGCGCTGTTGGTGGTGCTCGTGCTCGGCGCGTTCATGCCAAGTCGTTCGACGGCCCAGGGGGTTTCGACCCAAACCGGCGGAGGACAAGGCGCCGGGTTGCAGCTGGGACAGAACTATCCAAACCCAGTCAATCAAGACACACGGATTCCGTTCGTCGTTGGGGATGCACAAGGATGCACGGACTCGGGACGTCAACATCGCGTAAGTCTGCGGATCTATAACCTTTTGGCGCAGCAGGTTGCTGTGCCGGTCCTGCAGGGCGGTGTAGGGAATGTCGCCGGCGGGGAGCCGCTGGAAAATCTGCTGTTGACGTGCGGCCAATTCGAGGCGTACTGGGACGGCAAGTACACGCAGACCGGAGACGATGTGGCATCGGGGATCTACCTCTATCGACTAGAGGTTGATGGGAAGATGCTCGTCAAGAAGATGATCGTCAGAAAATAGGGGCGGTTCTTAGCCCTGGGCGGCTGACGTTGAACTGGATCTGACTTTTTGGAGACGCGCCTGGCAGTAGCCGGGCGCGTCTCTTTCTTTTTGTCTCCCAGGTGTGCCAGGATGGCGGGTTTTATGCGGCACCCGCATTGCACCCAATAGCGCGTCGCGGCGTTCACCTACCCGACACCCAATGATCAATCCAGACCGGCTCACCGTAAAAGCAACGGAAGCGCTCAACGAAGCAGTCGACCTCGCCCGACGCGCGGGGAATCCGCTCGTCTACGACATGCATCTTCTGCTGGCGCTCCTCTCTCAGGACGAGGGTATCGTCGTCCCTATCCTCCAGAAACTAGGCGTTAGCGTCGCCCAGCTGCGGGAAGCGGTTGGGCGCGAGATGGCGCGCTACCCGAAACAGTCCAATGCGCAGCCGACTCTCTCCCGCGAGATCAATCAGGTATTCGATAAGGCCGAAGCAGATGCAAAAAAACTCGGCGACGAGTTTGTGTCGACGGAGCATTTCCTTCTCGCGCTTTCCGACGTAAAGGGAACAGAGAGCAGGAATCTTCTCAACGGCGTCGGCGCCACGCACGACGAGCTCATGGAGGCGCTGCAGACGGTGCGCGGCTCGCACCGTGTCACGGACCAGACTCCAGAAAACCAATACCAGGCGCTGCAGCGCTACACGCGCGACCTGACTGACGCGGCGCGCAAAGGAAAACTCGATCCCGTCATCGGGCGCGACGAAGAAATCCGCCGAGTCATTCAAGTGCTCTCGCGCCGCACCAAGAACAATCCCGTTCTCATCGGCGAGCCGGGCGTCGGCAAGACAGCGATCGCGGAGGGGCTCGCTCAGCGGATTGTCAACGGCGACGTCCCTGAAGGTCTCAAGAACAAGAGGTTTCTTTCACTCGACCTCGGCGCGCTGATCGCCGGGGCAAAATTCCGCGGCGAGTTCGAGGAACGGCTCAAGGCCGTGTTGAAGGAAGTCACCGAAGGGGAAGGGCAGTTCATCATGTTCATCGATGAAATGCACACGCTGGTGGGCGCGGGCAAAGCCGAAGGCTCGATGGACGCGGGCAATATGCTCAAGCCGATGCTCTCGCGCGGTGAGCTTCGAGTCGTGGGAGCGACTACCCTCGATGAATATCGGAAGAACATCGAGAAGGACGCGGCTCTCGAGCGCCGCTTCCAGCCGGTTTACGTAGGTGAGCCATCGGTCGAAAGCACGATCGCGATTCTGCGCGGGCTAAAGGAGAGGTACGAGTCGCATCACGGTGTTCGAATTACCGATGGTGCGATCGTTGCCGCTGCGACGCTCTCAAATCGCTACATCGGCGATCGCTTTCTCCCTGACAAGGCGATAGACCTGATTGACGAGGCCGCGTCTCGCCTTCGCATAGAGATCGACTCGATGCCGCAGGAGATCGACGAAGTCGAGCGGCGCATTACTCAGCTTGAAATCGAGCGACAGGCGCTACAGAAGGAGAAGGACAAAGAGTCGCGCGACCGACTCAAGGCGTTAGAGCGGGAGCTGGCGGAGCTGCGAGAGAAATCCGCGGGCATGAAGGCTCAGTGGCAGCAGGAGAAAGAAACCCTAGGCGCCGTCGGCAAAATCAGCCAGCAGCTCGAGCAGGCACGTATCGATGCGGAGCGGGCAACTCGAGCCGGCGATCTGCAGAAGGCGGCTGAGATCACATATGGCCAGATTCCTCAACTCGAGCGCCAGAGGCATGAGGCCGAACAGAAGCTCGCGAGCAAGCAGGCTGGCGGCGCGCGTTTCCTCAAGGAAGAAGTCACCGCCGAGGATGTCGCTGACATCGTTTCCCGCTGGACGGGAATTCCCGTCTCGAGAATGATGGAGGGCGAGCGCGAGCGGCTGACGAAGCTGGAGAGCGAGCTTGCTCGGCGGGTCATCGGGCAGGACGAAGCGGTCGGTGCTGTCGCCAACGCCGTCCGCCGCTCTCGCGCTGGCCTGCAGGACCCAAATCGCCCCATCGGCTCGTTCATCTTCCTCGGACCCACCGGCGTCGGGAAGACGGAAACCGCGCGCGCGCTGGCGGAGTTCCTGTTCGACAATGAGCAGGCCATGGTTCGCATCGACATGTCGGAGTACATGGAGAAGCACGCCGTCGCGCGGCTGATTGGTGCGCCCCCTGGCTACATCGGGTTCGAGGAGGGAGGTCAGCTGACGGAAGCGATTCGGCGGCGGCCGTACTCCGTTGTCCTGTTCGACGAAATCGAGAAGGCGCATCCTGACGTCTTCAACATACTGCTGCAGATCCTCGATGACGGCCGCCTCACCGATTCGCAGGGGCGCACGGTCGACTTCCGCAACACCGTCATCATCATGACGTCGAACATCGGCAGCACGTATATCCTCGAGCACACCGGGGACGACCGCGCCGTGGTCGAAGCACAGGTGACGAACGCGCTGAGGCAGCATTTCCGCCCCGAGTTCCTCAACCGCGTCGACGACATCATCATCTTCCGCCCGCTGGGCAAAGCGGAGATCGAGCACATCATCGATCTCCAGCTCACGAAGCTCGAGAAGCTGCTCGCGGATAGAAAGCTCACCTTCGAGCTGACGCCGGCCGCACGGGAAATACTGGCGACGGAGGGTTACGACCCGGCGTTCGGAGCGCGTCCACTGAAGCGGGCGATTCAGCGCTTGCTGCAGAACCCGCTTGCGCTCGCGGTTCTCGAGGGCAAGTTCAGCGAAGGAGATCACATCGTGGTCGATCGCGATCCGAAGGGAGATCTGACATTCCGGAAAGCGAAAGAGCCGGCGCTTGCGGGCAGATAGCGATCTCACGAAGTCAACGCTGGGTGAGGACTCACAGGCAGCGGATGAACAGTACATCCGCAATGCGCTCGATCTCGCACGCGAGGCGGTAAAGCGAAACGAGGTCCCGATTGGCGCGGTAGTCGTTCGCGACGGATCGATAATCGCGGCGGCGAGCAATCGAACTATCCGCGACCAGGATCCCACCGCTCACGCTGAACTTCTCGCTATTCGCGAGGCGTCGGCGAAAGTCGACCGCTGGAGACTCGACGACTGCACGCTGTACGTGACGATCGAGCCGTGCGCCATGTGCGCGGGCGCGATCTTGTTGTCGCGTCTCAAGCGCGTCGTGTTTGGAGCCTGGGACGACAAAGCGGGAATGGCCGGATCGGTGGGAGACCTGCTTCGGCATCCCCGGCTCAATCACAGGCCGGAGGTGAAGGCCGGCGTCCTGGCCGTCGAGTGCGCGTCGCTGCTCGAGGATTTTTTCAGTCGCCAGAGAGTTGAAGAAGGTTCGGCCGCCCGGTAAGTTGCGACGCTGCTGGACAGGTGGCCGAGTGGTTGAAGGCACCGGTCTCGAAAACCGGCATACCGGTGAACCCGGTATCGAGAGTTCGAATCTCTCCCTGTCCGTTTAGTATCTCTCGGAACGCCACACGGAGCCGAGTTGTCCGCAATCCGGAGTTGTCCGCAATTTTCGGAGTTGTCCGCGGGTTTTCCCTTTGCGCTGCTACTCTGTAGGGAAATGGAGATCGAAGAATTTTCGGCGAGCCTCTTTCTCCGGCCAGTCCAATCCCTCGGTGAATTGAACCCGGGAAACGGCGTGGACGAGCGCTTCGAACTGGTCATCCGACAAATCAGAGCAGAAGCGCTTGAGCCTTTGAGCAACCTCAGTTCGAATGCGGACGAGTTCCTCAAAAACCAATGGGTTTTCGAGTAGCGCTTCCATCAGTCTTTGAGGCGAAGTCATAACTAGCTTGGGAGCAACTTGCCTGCCTGCTATTGGGCAGGGCCGCCATCACCGTCACCCCGCCGGTCCACATTTCCGGCAGTGCCGGCCGCTCTACGCTTTTTGAAGCCGTTGTGAATTGGTAACTTACAGATTGTTGGGACGGGTGGCCGAGTGGTTTAAGGCGCACGCCTGGAAAGTGTGTGTACGTTAATAGCGTACCGTGGGTTCGAATCCCACCCCGTCCGTCGGAGCGCAACGACTTAGCTCGCGTTGCGCTTCTCACTTTTCTGGGCGCTTTCTCGTGACTAGGCCCTTGAACAATCAGAGCGGCAGGTGCGAGATCCGTGAGCCGAGCCACCGCGATGCGACTGGCTCAGTTGGGGACCAGGACTCCGATGGTCTGATGGTTTGCGGTCGTGCAGGTAATGATGCCGCTCTTTAGCTCGCAGCTCTCCTGAGACTCGGAGTGTCGGGCGATCGCCGTCCACCCGGATATGCGACTTTCCAAGGCGTTGACTGCCGTCAGTATTACCGTGACGCCTTTCGAAGCTCGGAATCCATCTACGGGGGAGTCAGCGGTTGCCGTTCCCGAAAAATACTGCCCCTGATTCTCCGTCGCGTATTGTTCCTCGTAGATGGCCGCGCTGTGCAAGTCGGCCACCAGTACGGCGGCATATGCTTTGTCCTTGCTCCCGGTGTAGCGCGGAATGGCGATGGCGGCGAGGATGCCAATTATAATCGCTACTATCGTAAGCTCGACAAGCGTGAAGCCATGTCTACTTGGCATCAGACGGGTTCGGCTGAATCTGCTCTTTGTGTGGACTGAGGTGGAGGACCTTCGCAAGAATGGTTGCCAACGCGAACCCCTTCCTCGGTTGAGACGGCCGTCGAAATTAGTGCCCACAAGGAAGACTCCGCAATTCCTCATTGTCGTCACAATTGTCGGCCGGCAATCAAGCGAAGCCGTACAAGAGGCGAAATATGAAGGGTGGAAGAAACGTGGCACTAGGCGACAAGCCAAACAACCACTGTATGTTTAACCACAATCGGTCGCGTGACTGCTCCATCGCCGAGCTCCTGGAGCCACCTTGAACAGAGGCCTTTATGTCGTGATGGGGGTCTCCGGCTCCGGCAAGAGTCTCATCGGCGCGGCGTTCGCTCGCGCGCTCGGCGTCGATTTCGTCGAGGGTGACGACTACCACACCGCCGCGAACGTGGCGCGCATGGCGTCGGGAATTCCGCTCACCGACGACGATCGAGCAGAATGGCTTCGCTCACTTGCAGCGCGAATACGCAAAGCGAAAGACTCCGGGACGGGGCTGGTAGTATCTTGCTCCGCGCTCAAGCGATCATATCGGGACACTCTTCGCTCTGCAGCGAGCGACCTGCGGTTCATCCTTCTCCAAGGTCCTCGCGCTTTGCTCACTGAGCGTCTTGCAAGCCGCCGCGGACACTATATGCCTCCATCTCTCCTGGATAGCCAGCTCTCGACTCTCGAGGAACCATCGCCAGACGAGGAGGTGTGGGCATGTGACATCAGGGAGTCTCCAGAGGGCATTGTCGCTGCTCTCATGGCCCGTGCGTCGGCATGAGCCCTGACACTCGGCTACTCCTGTACGCGCTTGTTGCGGTGATCGCGCTCATCGTGCTCATCGCAACCCTCAAGTTGCATCCTTTCGTCGCGTTGATATCCGTGTCGCTTGCGCTCGGAGTGGCGGCCGGAATGCCTCCTGGCGCCGCGGTCAAAGCGTTTCAGGACGGAGTGGGGAACACACTCGGTTTCATCGCCATCGTCGTAGGACTCGGCACTATGCTGGGAAAGATGATGGCGGAGTCTGGCGCTGCCGCACGCATCGCGACGACGCTAATCGATGCGTTCGGCGAACGCTATGTGCACTGGGCGATCATGGTCGTCGCCTTTATCGTCGGGATTCCTGTTTTCTTCCAGGTCGGTTTCGTTCTCCTGGTTCCGCTCGTGTTCACCATTGCGCGCCGAACGGGAATGTCGCTCATCAAGATCGGGATCCCGCTGGTGGCGGGTCTCTCGGTGGTGCACGGGATGTTGCCACCGCATCCCGCGGCTATGCTCGCCGTGATCGCGTACAACGCCGATGTCGGGCGCACGATTCTGTATGGCCTGCTGGTCGGGCTTCCGACAGCGTCGCTCGCAGGTCCCATCTTCGCTACATGGGTCGCGCCACGCATCGTACTCCCGCCGGATAATCCGATCGCGAGGCAACTCGAAGGAAGCTCGAACGATCCTGACGCCTCGGGTGCGGCGCAACAGACTCCTGGTTTCGGAATCTCACTCTTCACGGTCCTGGTCCCCGTGATCCTGATGCTCCTCGCCAGTGTGGGTGATCTCGTCCTCGACTCGGCCAGCTCTGTACGTTCGGGGCTGCATTTCATCGGGAATCCAATCGTGGCGCTTCTCCTCGCGCTTCTCTTCTCGTTCTGGTCCCTTGGACGGCCGCGACATTTCACCCGAGAGCAACTGATGAAGTTCTGCAACGACTGCCTCGGTCCAACCGCGACGATTCTGTTGGTGATCGGCGCGGGGGGTGGCTTCAATCAGGTTCTCGTGCAGAGCGGAGTGGGGCGGGCAATCGCGAACATGGCCATTGGATCACACGCTTCGCCGCTCCTTCTTGCCTGGGCAGTTGCGGCGCTAATTCGTGTAGCCACCGGATCGGCGACGGTGGCGATGACGACCGCCGCGGGCATCGTCGCACCCATCGCGGTGGCGATGCCCGGAACACATGCCGAGCTACTGGTTCTTGCTACGGGAGCAGGGTCACTGGTGCTCTCGCACGTCAACGACGCCGGCTTCTGGCTGATCAAGGAGTTCTTCAACATGACCGTCCCGCAGACACTGAAGACGTGGACGGTGGCGGAAACGATCATCGGTGTCGCCGGACTTGGATTCACCTTGCTTCTTAGTCTTGTGCTCTAACTCGGGAGCTCGGACAGTAAGCGGGCGATTTCCGGTCAGGCGAAGTTGCTCTCAACGCAAACGTGAACATTGAAAGAGGAGGTTACATGGGAGCGGAAAGGCGCAGCGTCTGGCGTGGCCGGATTATTACCGTCGTGATGGCACTGGGAGGGGGAGCACTGGCTTGTACTTCACAGCAGTTGCCTACCCCCGACAGCGGCACACCCAGGACGCTGATTGCGACTGGATGGATCGATGCGACGGCCACTCTCGATCCAGCGACTACGCCCATATACGTCGGCGACGCACCGTTGAAGTTCGAGTTCCTCAAGGACATGCGCAAAGGCGACGGCTTCACGCTATCGGCGTATTCGATGGGCGCGCACAGCGGAACTCACATCGACGCGCCGATGCACTTCGTTCGCGATGGCGCATCCATCGAACAACTGTCGCTCGCGTCC
>DASWBG010000125.1:0-7683 GCA_036390715.1 Gemmatimonadaceae bacterium | reverse complement strand
AAGGTGTCTCGTTACCGAGCGGATCGCGTGCGCAGGCGTCGGTGATCATTCCGTCGTACTCAGCGCTGCGCAAACGCATCTGTGGTCAAAACGAAACGGGAACCGAAGCGCAGGGACTCATGGCCGGCTACGTGCGAGACGGGGCTGGGAAGCCACTGCCGCGGGCTCACGTCTGGGCGACGTGGCAGATCCTCTGGGTGGAACAGAACGGCCGTCTGGTTTCGACCAACCAGCAGCGGACGGTCGAGGCTGACACGAACGACGATGGGTCGTACCTGATGTGCGGATTCACGCGCGGCGCGCAGATCACGGCGAAGGTCGGGATAGCTGGGAAGAATACCGTGCAGGAGAAGCTCGCCTTTCCGGCGAGCATGGTGCTCGAGCACGATTTTCAGTTTGGTGCGCGCTAAAACGCAACGGGAACTGCAACAGCGAAAAGAGAACGTCGAGAAGAGCTAGGTACCCCCTACCTTACTCTTCTCGCAGTGGGTTTTCAGTCCCCAGTCGGGACTATCCCCGCCCCCTCCACCATCAGTATGATCGCCCGTGATGGCGCCCGCGTTCGGTGCACGATCCCCTTCGGCACCACAAATCCCTGGCGCTCGCCGAGTTCAACCGTGCGTCCCTCCAGATCGATCAGAAACTTCCCCTCGACGACGTAAAAGAATTCGTCGAGGTCGTCGTGCTTGTGCCAGTGATACTCTCCCTTCATCACGCCGAGCCGCACGACCGAGTCGTTGACCTTGCAGAGCGTCTGGTTGTACCACTGGTCTTTGACGGCATCGACGATCGCCGGAACGTCGATGACCTCGAGCGGCGGATATCGGATATCGAGGTACGTAGCGTACGGGAAATTCTGCGTCATGACTGAAGAATGCGACGACGGAATGCCGGAACGGAAGTCCAAGCAACTGAGGTTTCTGGGCCTACGTGACCGTTAGGGTTGTTCGGCGCTGCCGGCAGACCAGTTCGACCACTACCATGCTCGCGAGGACGAGGGTTTGATCTTCGCCAGCATTGATTTCAATCCAGCAGGTGGCAGTGAAGGCGAGCCAGCGGCGAGTGAGAATTGCCACGGCCTGATCACCGCGCGTGAAGATGTACCTGTGATCCAGAAAGTTGCCGTTGGCTTCGAGATCGTCGGAGCCGCGCAGGCTGATCGTGAACCGGCGGCCGAAGGAAAAACGCGGACGCTCGACTACAGCGAGCAGCCCACCATCGCGCCACAAATCGTAGGTAGGGGTCCAGGTAAGTCGGCGCTGATCGATGTGGACGAGCTCTTTACCACGGGTGTCCTGAAGGGAAAGCTTATTGCCAAGACGGAACGCCTCCCCCTTCACGTAAAACGCTTCGCCACCGTTCTCGTCCTTGATGATGAAACTGGCAGCCAGTGACAGCACCTTCTGCCGCATCACGTAGCGCATCTATTGGAAGAGTCCGAGTGAATAAGAAACGCGGGCGACGCTAGCGACGCTTGTTGTCGCCATGGCAGACCATGTCAACGACGACGGCACTCGCGAGGATGAGGACAGCGTCCTCATTGTCAGCGATTTCAATTCCATATGTGTCGGTCCAACTGAACCACTTTTTGGAAACGGTGGCAACGACGCGATCCCCGCGGGTGAATGCGTATTCGTGGTCGAGAAAATCGCCCTCGGCCTCGAGGTCGTCGGGTCCGGGCACATCGACGGTGAAGCGGTGGTGGATGAACGAGAAGAGCTGCCGTTTCACTACGGCCAGCAGGTCCGCACCGCGCCACAGCTCGTACGTCGGACCCCAATTGAGAAGCCGTTGGTCGATGTAAACGAGCTCGTTGCCAGCGGTATCCTGAAACGACAGCTTGTCGCCAAAACTGAACAGCTTTCCCTTGACGATGTAAGCGTCGCGTTCGTTCTCATCCTTGATCGTGAAACTATCTGCCAGCGACACCAGCTTCTGCCGCATCACGTAGCGCATTGAATGGGAGCCTGGACAGAGGGTTGAGAAACCTGAGGACCGTTGGAGAAGCTTGTGGGAAGGAGGGTGAGAGCGTCCTCGTAGGCAGCGTCTCGCGTAGCAAGAGACTCGCGATAGTGAAGACTCGACCCGTACCGCAACACGGAAAAAGCGAGGCTCGATGCGTGTAAGCGAGTAGCTGCCGAAGAGGATGCCCTCGCCCGACTGACCCGCGGTGGTCTATAAGCGCCCGAAGAACAAGAACCGCGGCAATCGCTCACTGACGGACGTCGCGCTGCAGAACGCGGAAGTACGCTGTCCAGGGACCCACGGCAGTGGTATACGCGCGGGCCATCGTTCGCGTGATCTGGGCGATGTGCGAAAGGTCGTGTACGACCCAAGTCGCGAGCAGCTGCCGCATCGTGACCGTACCGAACTCAGGATGCTCACCCGTCAGCTCCATGTCCTTCTCCTTGAGGTTCCAACCGCGCAGCGTCGCGACATTGCCAGACCTCAGGTGGTCGAACTCCTCCAGCAGATCCTTGAGCGGCCGCTCCGATTTCAATTCCGCGAAACGGTCGAATGGATCGAACCGGCGGTGCCTCTCCTGCTTCAGAATTATGCGTGCGCGCGGAATCCAATCGGTTCTCTCGCCATGGATGAGATGTGCGACGACCTCCCGCGGACTCCACGTGTCAGCTCCTTCGTTCACACGTGTCCAGTCCTCCGGCAACTGATCGAGCAGCGTCGTCAGCACCGCCGGCGTCCGCTCCAGAACGGGAATCGCTTCATCGAGGTTGAAGTCCATATCTCTCTCCTGAGCGTCCAATAGACCAATGATACGCTCTCGAGCGTTCACGAACTACTTTTCTCAGGGCTAAATTGTTTCGCCGTGTCGTTTTGGCCGCTCCCTGAGTGGCCACCTCTCTTTTGGAGCCAGTATGACCGCACGAACGTTGACTGCTCTCGCCCTCCCCGCTGTGCTAGCGCTTGCTCCTTCATCGTCGACTGCTCAGGCCACTGCTACTGCTCCTCCGGTCACGGCGACGTCTCAGTCCAGCCCACCGCTCAGATGGCCGGAGCGTCCGGTCCGCCGAGACATTCCCATGACGAACATGATCCGGCGCGCATTTGCCGCGGGGACGAGAGACTCCAGCGGCCGCCCCGGGCGAAACTATTGGCAGCTCTGGACCGACTACAAAATCGAAGCCCGCCTCGATTCCGCGACATCCGTCCTCTCGGGCCACGAGACCGTCACGTTTCGGAACAACAGTGACTCGGCGATGAGATCGGTGGTGCTGCGACTCGATCAGAACATATTCAGACCGGAAGCAGCTCGCGCGAGCGCCATGGATGTCGTTACCGACGGAATGAGGATCACGAGACTCGTCGTCAACGGTCAGGCCTTGCCCGTGACGGATACGCTCGGGACTCCAATTCCTGGCACAACGCGCCGGATGCCACCCCTCGCGCGAGTCCTCAAACAGACATCAGCACGCATCGCAGTGCCGACACCGATCGCCGCTCACTCGAGCGGGACGATCGAGGCGGAGTGGAGCTTCCAGGTACCGCGCATCGAGGGACCGCGTGGATTCCGCATGGGACGCTGGGCCGACACCCTGTACCAGGTCGCCCAATGGTATCCTCGGGTAGCGGTGTTCGACGATCTCCGCGACGGCGGATGGGATACCGAGCCTTACCTCGGCAACGCGGAGTTCTACAACAACTTCGGCCACTTTGATGTGAGCATCGATGTGCCGGCCGGCTGGATAGTGGGTGCGACCGGTGTGCTTCAGAACCCCACCGAAGTTCTCACACCGACGGCACGCGAGCGGCTCTCACACGTCCTCGAGTCGGATTCCACTCGCACCATCGTTTCGGCCGCCGAACGCGGGCCGGGAAAGTCGACCGCGACGGGGACGAATAGACGGCTCGTCTGGCGCTTCGCCGCTGACACGGTGGGCGACTTCGCGTGGGCGACGTCGAACCAGTTTGTGTGGGATGCGTCGCGTGCTACGATTCCCGAAAAAGGTCCGGTGGCGTTCAACATCCTCTACCTGCCCGGGCACGCGCAGCAATTCGCCGCTGGGCCTCGTGTAGTGCGCCACGCACTCGAGTTTTACTCCAAGCTCTGGATGCCGTACGCTTTTCCGCAGCTCACGATGGTCGATGGGCCCGAGAACGGAATGGAATACCCCATGTTCATTATGTCAGGGGTGGGCGCGGCGGATCACGAGACCGGACACGAATGGTGGCCGATGACGGTCGGCGTCAACGAGACGTGGTACGGATGGATGGACGAGGGATTCAATCAGTACATGAACATCCTTTCCGCTGCCGACCGGGACAACAAGCCGTACAAACTCGACAGCGCGGGCATCTCCTACGGACGCATCAGCGGCAACGAGCTGGAGCCACCACTCATGTGGGACGAAAATTACGCGGGCCCACTGTATGGATTCGCCGCCTACGGCAAAACGCCGCTCATGCTCTCATCGCTGGGCGGGGTGGTCGGCGACAGTGCGGTGTGGCACGCGATGAGTGACTACGCCAAGGCGTGGCGGTTCAAGCATCCGTCTCCCTGGGATTACGCGAACTTCATGAGCAACGCGCTTCACCAGGACCTCGGCTGGTTCTGGAACTACTGGCTCTTCACGACCGAGTCGGTCGATGGCTCGATTCAGAACGTGCGGACTTCACGCGGGCGAACCATCGTGACAGTCCGTCAAAACGGACAGATGCCGTCGCCCGTCGTCCTGAAAGTCGAGCTCTCCCCGTCGGGTCCGTCGATCAAGCCCCGTGGCAGTGCAAGGTCGGAAAACGGCACGTTCGAGTTCATCAAGTGGTTGGATCCAAATACCGCCATCGTCACCTATCCCGTCGACGTCTGGTTCGCGGGTAGCCGCACTTTTGTCGCCAGCCTGGAATTTGGCGGCCGGACTATCTCGAAGATCACTCTCGATCCCCACGGAAGATTTCCGGACAAGGATGCGAGCGACAACGTGTGGCCGCGGGCGGCGGCTGCGAAGCCAACCGGCGGGAACTAAGTCATGGACACTTCTTCAGCAATCCGATTCCGCGCCGGTCTATTCGGCGTCGCGGTGGCAGCGACCAGCGCACATGCGCAGCAAGCACCTGTCGTCACCGCCGCAGACTACGCACGTGCAGAATCGTTTCTGCGAGAGAACACGATGCCTCTCGTCTCCGGATTGGGTGTGCAGCCGACATGGCTGGCTGGCGACCGGTTCGGATATCGCATCACTACGCGGGGCCAGAGTCAGTTCATTCTCGTCAATCCCGCGAAGGGCACTCGCATCGCATGCAGTCCGGAAACCGATCGCTGCGGCGGAGCTCTCGATCCGCGCGAAGTGTCGCGGCTTCAGCCGCCGCTGCGTCCGCCTGGCCGTCCCGAATCCAGATCACCAAATGGCATGCGCGCCGCGTACATTCGCGATTACAACCTGTGGGTGCGCGACATCGCCACAGGACGCGAGACACAACTCACCACGGATGGCCAAAAGGACTTTGGCTACGCGACCGATAATGCCGGATGGATAAAAAGTGATCGGCCTGTCCTCCTCTGGTCGCCGGATTCCCGGAAAATCGCGACGTTCCAGCAGGACGACCGCCCGGTTGGTGAGATGTATCTCGTGACCACCAAGGTCGGGCATCCGGAGCTGCAACAGTGGAAGTACCCGCTTCCTGGCGACAGCGCCATCTCGATGATCCATCGCGTGTTGATCAATGTCGACACACCGCGCGTGATCCGATTTCAGATGCCGCCGGACGCGCACCGCTCAACGCTGTGCGATCACGTGATCTGCCGAGGGACGGAATGGGCGGATGTGGAGTGGTATCCTGACGGGTCGCACATTGCGTTCGTCTCCACATCGCGCGATCACAAGCACGAGGTATTCCGGGTTGCCGACGCCGCGACCGGCAGCGTGCGCGATGTCTTTCGGGAAGATGTGGCGACGCAGTACGAGTCCGGTAACGGCACTGTGAACTGGCGCGTTCTCCCCGCCTCGAATGAAGTGATCTGGTTCTCCGAGCGCGATGACTGGGGTCAGCTCTATCTCTACGATCTCGCGACGGGACAGCTCAAGAGCAAGATCACCAGCGGGGATGGGAATGTCGCGGAGTTGCTTCGAGTCGACGAGAAGAGCAGAACGCTCTGGTTCGTCGGCAACGCGAAGGAGCGTGGACGCGATCCATACTTCCGTCATTTCTACAGAATCGGGATGGATGGAAGGGGCCTCTCACTTCTCACGCCCGAAGACGCCGACCACCAGATCTCGCTCGCGCCATCGGGCCAGTACTTCGTAGACACCTACTCGAAACCCGACGTGCCGCCGGTCACGGTACTGCGAGATCTGAACGGCAAGAACATCGTCACGCTCGAGACGGCTGACGTAACGAGATTGCGCGCGACCGGTTGGAAGCCGCCGATGCCCATCACGGTCAAGGCGCGTGACGGCAAAACCGATCTCTACGGCCTGATGTACGTGCCCACGAACCTGGACCGCACGAAGAAGTACCCGATCGTAAATCACATCTATCCCGGTCCGCAGACCGGGAGCGTTGGCGGCCGCAGCTTTTCACCCTCGCGCGGGGACGCACAATCGCTGGCGGAGCTGGGATTCATCGTCGTCGAGATCGACGGAATGGGAACTCCGTGGAGGTCGAAGTCGTTCCACGACGCCTACTATGGTCACATGGGCGACAACACACTCCCCGATCAGGTAGCGGGGATGAAGGAGCTCGCGGGCCGTTATCCGTGGATCGACATCAACCGCGCCGGAATTTATGGCCATTCTGGCGGAGGATTCGCCGCCGCCGATGCCATGTTCCGCTATCCTGACTTCTTCAAGGTGGGCATCTCGGAAGCGGGCAACCATGACCAGCGCGAGTACGAAGACGACTGGGGAGAGAGATACCAGGGTTTGCTCACACGCACTTCGGACGGCAGTGACAACTATGCGCCGGAGGCGAACCAGGTCCTGGCGAAAAACCTGAAGGGAAAACTTCTACTCGCTCACGGCACGATGGACGACAACGTTCCGCCTTACAACACCCTTCTCGTCGTCAACGAGCTGATGAAGGCGAACAAGGATTTCGATTTCATTCTCCTTCCCAACCGCGCGCATGGATTCGGGAACGAGCCGTACATGGTGCGCCGGCGTTGGGACTACTTCGTCAAGAATCTTCTCGGCGCGGAGCCACCCAAGGAATACCAGATCGGACGCGGGGCTCGATAATGGGAAGTGCAACTGCAAAATATGACTACCGGCCGGGGGCGTTCGGCCGCCCGGCTCTGGGCTACGTGCGGGCTGCTTCTCGGTGGAAAACTTTTCAAGTTGTTTGGCGCAAATGATCGCAAACCCCTGCGCCGGCTCGCGCGCATCAAACATCCCGCCCACAGTCCACCGCCGACCCGCCGTCAGCCCCTGGCCCGTAGTCATATTTTGCAGTTGCGTCGCCGTGGCACCCGTGATGCTCGCGGCGCAACTCGCCCCGCCGGTGTTCACCCACGCCGATACCCTGCGAGGATCCAACACACTCCAGCGCGCCTGGTGGGACGCCTCATTCTACGACCTGCACGTCAAGGTTAATCCAGCCGACAGCAGTATCACCGGCTACAACGTGATCACCTATCGCGTGCTCAAGCCAGCCCCACGCCGCGAGATGCAGATCGATCTGCAAATGCCGCTCGTCGTCGACAGCATCGTTCAGGACGGACTGGAGCTG
>DASWBG010000124.1:0-1741 GCA_036390715.1 Gemmatimonadaceae bacterium | reverse complement strand
ATCCGTGGTCCGGACGTCGTCTAGAATGCCCCGCTGGTGCAGCGGGGAGCCCATAGTCGGACGTTCGGCCCTCTGGGTAGGCGAGAAGGGGTTCGTCCGGAGGCCGATCGTCGCGTCTAATGCGTTTTTCTATTGCTGTGGGCTATTGGTAGCGCCGGCATCCTGCCGGCTGTCCCGAGCGCGTCCCGCCCTCGGCACGGCAAGTTCCGCCTAGAACGCGCTTCCTCCGCCCCCGCCAAAGCCTCCGCCGGAGAAGCCTCCTCCGCCAAAGCCTCCTCCGCCGCCAAAGCCAGAACCACTGGAACTTGATCGCGGAGCCGAGACGAATACCTGGTGCATATCGCTCGCCATGCTGTGCATGGAACTGGAGAAGAAAATGGGATTGAAGCCGACGTAGCCGTTCGGCGAAACGTACCAGTTTGGGGGATTTTGGACGATACCGGCAAAGGCCTGCGCCCATTGGTGCTCGACACCAAGCGCCATCGCGTAAGGGAGGAATTTTTCGAATGTGTCCGGCGGCATGCGCTTGATGCGGTCGGCATCGACACGGTTCATGAACTCCTGGAAACCGAGCACCGCAACTCGAGTGCGTGTGCCGAGCAGAGTCTTGGCAGTCATCTGCCGCGCAAAGAGCCACCAGATCACGGCGGAGATCAGAATACTTACGATCGCGAGCGGAATGGAGTTGAACAGGTTCATCCAGCCCAGAATCTGCACTGCGGCGACCAGTAGGCCGATCGCAACCGCGGCCACAATGCTGTATCCGTTGGCCGACTCGGGATCGAGCGTGTACATGCCCTTGCTCTTAAGCGCGGACATGATGTCCTCACGCACGGTGGGGATCGCGGTGTAGAAGCGGTTCTTCAGGCTCGAGAGCCGGGTCTCGGCGATTCCGCCGGGGAAGATGTTTTCGAGCATCACGCGCTCGTGAGGGGTCAGGTCGCTACCCCACTGATCGGCGGGCTTCAGCAGGTGGAAGAGATAGTCCTTGTGGTGAAAGACGAGGAAGGTGTCGACTTTCTCCTCGATTTTGATGTAGCCGCGCACGGCGAGATCGACAATGGTCGATGTGATATCGCGCGGGTGGATGGTGTCGTCGAGCAAGGTCCCAGCTTCGGCCGGAGTCATTCCTTTGGGAGGCTCGTACATGGGCGCAACTGAGACGCCGGGATCGGGATCGCGTCCTACCGTATGCCAGAGAGTGAACATCGCGCCAAAAGTGAGCAGCGGCAGGAACAGGATTGCGTTGCTGCCCAGGAACCATACGAACTTCGTCAGCGAACTGGGCGGTTTGAGAATGCCTTGCGGGATGTAGATGTCGATGGTCATGCCGCCGCGCATGGACAAAGGGTTGGTGGTTTCGAACGCGACGTTGGCGCCGTGAACGTCGGCGGTGGCTTCCGTCTGCTTCGAACCGTACGCGCCCGTGAAGGCTTGCGCGCGCAGACCGCCCGCCGCGTTTTCGGGAAAGGTGACGAAGGCGGCCGCGTGGTCGATCGGCACCGGCCAGTCGTTGCCGGTCACGTTCCAGTAGAACTCGTCGTACTGGTCAAAGAAGCGCACGCCGTTGCGGACGGTGTAGTCGATGTTCACGACGCGAGTGGTGTCGATGGCGCCGGGAATGTAGATCTTGAGGTCGCGGAAGTCTCCCGATTTGTGCGACTCGTACTTCAGCTTGTTGCCGGTCTCGTCGGTGACGCTGACCACGTCGACGAAGAGCGTGTAGTTCGTCCCATGCGGT
>DASWBG010000123.1:0-4999 GCA_036390715.1 Gemmatimonadaceae bacterium | reverse complement strand
GAGCGCGAGTGGCAGCGAAATTTCGCCACTTCAATTAGTCGCCCAATTGCGTCGATCGTGGTTGCGACGAGCAAGCCGGAAAAGGACTGGATTCCAGAGCGGTGGGCGGAGGTGAGCGACGCTCTTTACGGGAGGTTTGGAATGCAGGTGGTTCTGGTCGGTGGGCGTTCAGAGCGAGAGCTGGCAGCGGAGCGGACCGTGATGGAGCACGCAAAGCACAAGCCCCGTTCGGAGCTTGGCAGCGGCCTGAGAAATCTCGTCTCGATTCTCGATGCATCGTCACTGGTGCTCTCGCCGGATACTGGTCCGCTGCACATGAGCGTGGCACTCAACCGACCGGTGATCAGTCTGATGGGCTACACCAACCCAAAGCGCACCGGACCCTACCGGAGATTCCAGGATCTGATCATCGATGCGTACGGTGATCCCGGGGAGAATTATCCAATCTCGATGGAGAACCGTCCCGGGAGAATGCAGCGAATCGAGACCAGTCACGTGCTGGAGAAGGTCCACGTGTGGCGCGATCGTTACGCACGCGAGGGGGAAAGATGACACCGCGGAAATCCCATCAATCCCCATCGAGGAAGGCACCCGCCATCAAGGTGCCGGTCAAAGAACAGGTCTCGGCGGGCGGCGTCGTGTTTCGCGGCGACGAGGGAAAAATCGAAGTCGTGATCGTCTCCGTCGGCGGACAGAATAGATGGCAGCTGCCCAAGGGGATGGTCGAGAAGGGAGAGAGTCCCGAGACCGCGGCGGTGCGGGAAGCGCGGGAAGAGGCAGGCGTATCGAGCGAGGTCGTGCAACTTATCGAGACGATCGAATACTGGTACGCCGGACTCGACAACGGCATCAGGGTGCGCTTTCACAAGCGCGTTCACTTCTTTCTTCTTCGCTACGTGTCTGGCGACACGAGGGACCACGACTGGGAAGTGAACGAGGCGCGCTGGGTGCCGATCGACGACGCTACGAGCCAGCTTGCCTTTGACAACGAGCGGCGGGTAATGGAGAGGGCGCGCGAGCTAATCGGGTGACGTCGCCAGGATGCCGAACTGGTATCTGACTCCCACGTCCCGCATCAATCCCACCAGTCGCACGAGCGGCAATCCCATCACGGCGAAATAATCCCCCTCGATGCGCTCGACGATCGTAGCTCCGTATCCCTGGATACCGTAAGCGCCAGCCTTGTCCATCGGCTCTCCCATCGCGATGTACGCATCGATCTCGTCGTCGCGCAACCGTCGGAACTTGACTCGCACTTCCTCGATTGCAGAGCGGAGCTTCCGGCCACGTGAAACAGCGACAGCAGTGATTACCGTGTGCTCCCGACCACTCAACGTGCGCAGCATTCGGGCGGCGTCGTTGGCGTCCGCTGGTTTGCCGAGGACCTTGCGATTGATGACAACGACCGTATCGGCGCCGATCGTGATGAGATCAGGGTCGCGCGTGGCGATGGCGCTCGCCTTCTCCCGGGCGAGCCGCTCCGCGTAACGGCGCGGTGCCTCACGCGGACGCATCGTCTCGTCGATGTTCGCTGGACGCACATCGTGCGCAATTCCAATCAGATCGAGCAGGTCCCGCCGTCGTGGGGAGGCCGAGGCGAGCACGACGCGACAGCCGCTCACCGCTCGAGCCAGAGCGTTACGGGTCCATCGTTCACGAGCTCGACATCCATCATTTCGCCGAACTCGCCACTCTCGACTCGGAGCCCGCGCTCGCGCAGCGCCGCCAGGAAGCGCTCGTACAGCGGCATCGCCTCCTCAGGACGCGCGGCGTCTATAAAACTGGGACGCTTTCCCTTGTCGGTATTGCCATACAGCGTGAATTGCGAGACGACCAGCATCGCTCCGCCTACTTCCGAGAGAGCGAGATTCATTTTGCCGTCGGCGTCGCTGAAGAGACGGAGCCCCGAAGTTTTCTCGGCCATCCAATCAACTTTCTCGGGAGTATCGCCGTGCGTGAATCCGACGAGGATGAGGAATCCCGTCCCAATGCTGCCCGTCGTTCGCTCACCGATGCGGACTTCCGCCCGCGAGACCCGCTGAAGCAGGACTCTCAGTACTACTCCACCGTGACCGACTTGGCGAGGTTGCGCGGCTGGTCTACGTTCGCGCCCCGCTTGACGGCGATGTAGTAGGCGAGGAGCTGGAGCGGCACCGACGCGAGCACGGGCGTGAGCATGTCCTTCGTCTGGGGTATGCGGAACTCGTAGTCCAGCTTCCCAGCGAGGGATTCTTCCTCGCGCGTCGTGATCGCGATCACGCGTCCACCTCTGGCCTTCACTTCCTGCACGTTCGAGACAACCTTGTCGAACACGGCGTCGTGGGGTGTGACGAAAACCACAGGCATCTTTTCGTCGATCAGCGCGATCGGGCCATGCTTCATTTCCGCCGCTGGGTATCCCTCGGCGTGGATGTAGCTGATCTCCTTCAGCTTGAGCGCTCCCTCCAGCGCCGTCGGGAAGCTGTATCCCCGGCCGAGGTACAGGAAGTTCTGCGCGTTCTTGAACTCCTCGGCGATTCTCTCGATCTCAGGGGCGCGATCGAGAACCTTCTGGATCTTGGCGGGAAGCCTCAGCATCTCCTCGATGATCTCCTTCCCATCCACCATCGATAGATTGCGCAGCCTGGCGAGCTTGAGCGTGAAGAGAAGCAGAGCGATCACCTGACTCGTAAAAGCTTTCGTCGAGGCCACTCCGATTTCCGGGCCGGCATGGACGTAAATCCCGCCATCGCTCTCGCGCGCAATGGTGGAACCGACAACATTCACGATTCCGTACGTGCGAGCGCCACGCGACTTGGCTTCACGCATCGCGGCGAGCGTATCCGCCGTCTCACCCGATTGTGAGATCACGATGCACAACGTCTTGTCCGTGACGACAGGATTCCGATAGCGAAATTCCGAAGCGTACTCGACTTCGACCGGAATGCGCGCGAGGCTTTCCAGCATGTGCTCGCCGATCAGCGCTGAATGCCAGCTCGTGCCGCAGGCGGTGATGAGGATGTTGTCGAACTTGAGCAGCTCCTCGTCGGTCATGTTGAGACCGCCCAGCTTGGACGTTCCCTGGTCCGGCAGTAGTCGCCCACGCATGCAGTTCTCGACGGTCGCCGGTTGCTCGAAGATCTCCTTGAGCATGAAGTGATCGAATCCGCCGCGCTCGATCTGGTCCAGGTTCCAATCGATCTTGCTGACGCCGCGCTCGAGCTGCTGCGCGCGCTGATTGAGAATCGTGTAGCCTTCGCGCGTGAGAACCGCGACGTCGCCATCGTCGAGGTAGACGACTTCGCGCGTCTGCGCCAGAATCGCCGAGACATCGCTGGCGACGTAGTATTCGCCCTCGCCGAGGCCGATGAGGAGCGGGCTGCCCTTCCGTGCCGCAACGATCTTGTTCTTGTCATTGCTCGAGACAACCGCGATTCCGTAGGTGCCTTCGATCTGCCAGAGGGCTTCGATCACTGCATCCTCGAGATTGTCGTCGAATGCTTCCTCGATCAGATGCGCGATGACTTCGGTATCTGTCTCTGAGACGAACTTATGACCGCGGGCGATGAGCTCCTTCTTGAGCGTGCCGGAGTTCTCGATGATTCCATTGTGGACGACCGCGATTTCACCCTTGCAGTCGATGTGCGGATGCGCGTTGCACTCGTTGGGGACACCGTGCGTCGCCCAGCGGGTGTGGCCTATTCCCAGGTCGCCCTCAACCGGGCTGGCGGCGAGCGCGCGCTCCAGCTGGGAGATTTTTCCCGCCGCCTTGCGGGTCTCGACTCCAGCGCCATTCATGACGGCGACGCCCGCAGAGTCGTAGCCGCGATACTCCATGCGCTTGAGCCCCTCGAGCAGAAGGGGCGTCGCGCCACGCATTCCGATGTAGCCAATAATTCCGCACATATGATTTCTGGTTGACTGTACTTTACCGGCCCAGCGCCTCGACCGGCTGGCGGCAATCGCGGACCAGCTTCTGGGCCGCCGCCGCAGTCGGGGCCTCTGCTATTACTCGCACGATTGGTTCCGTTCCTGACGGGCGGATGTGCACCCAACGATCCGGCCAGGTCAGCCTCAGCCCGTCCTGGGTGTCCACCTCGGCTTCGGGAAAGGCTTTCCTGAGCACCTCGTAGACCGCCGTGAGCGGGGCTTCGGGACGGTCAAGCTTGTCCTTAACGATAACGTATCGTGGATAGGCCGCGATGATCTTTGACAGGGGCTTATCCTCCTCCAGGAGGAGTTGAAGTATCAGCGCGGCTCCCACTGGCGCGTCCCTGCCGAGGTGCAGCTCTGAGAGGATCACGCCTCCGTTCCCCTCGCCGCCAATGGGCGCCTTTTCTGAGCGCATCCTGGTGGCGACGTTTATTTCCCCGACGGGGGCTCGGATCACACGACTGCCGGCCTCCCTGGCGACGTCATCGATGATGCGGCTGGTCGACAGATTCGTGACAATTGCGCCCTTACGGTGCCGCAAAACCACCTTCGCGGCGAGCGCGAGCGTGTAGTCCTCTCCGATCGCGAGTCCTTCGTCGGAGACCAGCGCCAGCCGATCGACATCGGGATCGACCGCCATCCCAATGTCGCAGTGGGAATCCTGCACCAGCTTCTGAAGCTCTCCCAGGTTTTCGGGGACGGGCTCGGGGGGTCTGGGAAACCGGCCGTCGGGCTCCATGTTGATCGTCGCCAGCTTGCACCCGAGCAGCTCCAGAAGGACCGGCATGAACACCCCGCCCGCACCGCGAACGCAGTCGAGCGCCACCCGGAATTCCTTCTTCCTGATCCCTTCGACGTCGAGAAATGGCAGGGCCAGAATCCTCTCGATATGCTCCCTCGCCGCGTCCTTGTCCTGAGCCACGGTGCCGAGCTTGTCCCAGGTCGCTCGTGGAATGTGTCCCTCGACGACCTCCCGCATCTCTGCTCCTTCCGCGGCATCCAGAAACAATCCCGACGGACCGATGAACTTGAGCGCGTTCCACTCGATCGGGTTGTGGCTCGCAGTGATGGCAAGACCGCCGGCGGC
>DASWBG010000122.1:0-4002 GCA_036390715.1 Gemmatimonadaceae bacterium | reverse complement strand
GGTGATGGCCAAGCGTGGCCGCGTCAAATTCGAATCCCTGCGTGTCGACGGCGGCGCATCGGCGAACAACTGGCTGCTGCAATTCCAGTCGGACATCCTCGGCATTCCTGTGGAGCGGCCCGACATGATCGAGACGACGGCTCTGGGCGCCGCGGGTCTCGCCGGAATCGCTGGTGGAGTGTGGAATGATGCGGCCGAGTTCATCGGGACGAGGCAGTTCACGCGTTTCACGCCGGCGATGCCCAGGGAATTAGGGGGCGAGTTGATGGCGGGGTGGCAGCGCGCGATGAGGGCCACGCTGTTCTGGGCACGCGACAATGTCGACGCCGACGCGGCGAAGAAAAGGAAAAAGCGCCGGACCTCCGCCGCAAAGAAGCGAGTTTCGTCAAAGAAGAAACCGAACCCGAAGGGGAAGTCGAGTACTGGAAGCGGCCGCAAGTCGCGCGCGGCCAGGCCCGCTCGCGGCCGCTCGAAATGAATCTGCTCCTGGGCGCGTACCTCGGTGTGAATCTCATCTACGCTCAGATGGCCGACGTGCGTGCACCTCGCACCTCGCACCTATTACCTCGTACCTACAACCTTGTTCAGTTCGCGGTTGCAGGTCCCAGCGCGGTTGCAGGTCCCACCGTCGACGATGTCCCCGATAGCTGGTTCGGGATCGACAAGGTCAAGCACTTCTTCATGTCGGCGTTCGTCGAGAGTGTTTCGTTCAGCGCGTTACAAGCTGCGCACGCGAACCATCGTTCCGCTCTGGCTGGCTCGATCGGAATCACCGCGGCGTTCGGCGTCGGTAAGGAGATTCACGATTATCGGAATCCGAACAATCACTTCAGCATCAAGGATCTGAGCTGGGACGCGATCGGCGCCGGTGTCGGGCTGGTTTTGTTGTCGCATACTATAAGGTAGGCGCTCAGTAAACAATCTGACGGAAGGTTCCTCCCCCGGTGTGAGTTATGCGCACCCTCTCCAACAAGTCGCTACTTCGCATCCCTAACTCCAACTACGCGGGGCTCACATGCGCGTATTCCTCCTGATCGGGATCGTTGCACTTTCCGGTTGCGCATCATCTAACACGGCACCTGGTTCCGGCAGTACCGAAACTGCGCGAGTTGTTGGCAGCGGTGGAGAAGGTACGGTGCACGCGATTTCAACCGGCTCCGCCCCGATCGCGGGGGCATCCACGATTGCCGCATCCGCGGATAAACTGTGGAACGCACTGCCGGCTGTCTACGATTCACTGGGAATCCCGCGCAGTGTACTTGATCCGTCGGGCCGGATGATCGGAAATCGCGGACTGCAGATCCGCCGCCAGCTCGGCGGTGTCCGACTGAGCAAGTACCTCGATTGCGGCAGCGCCCAGGCTCGGCCGAGCGCCGATTTCTATGACGTGAATCTCTCGGTTCTGACCCAGCTCCAGGCAGTCGACGCCGGGAATACCAGGGTTGTTACCACAGTCGACGCGATGGGGCGGCCGGTGTCGTTCTCGGGCGAGTACATCCGCTGCGCCACGACGGGGGAGATCGAGGCACGCATATCGAGCATGCTCGATTCAGCCGCGAGGCGATAACGCTATCGCGTCATCGCGCGTCACGTGTTCACTTGTCTATATTGGTGTCGTGAAGCCACGAACGAAATTCCTCATCGGCGGCGCGCTGGTCATTGGGACCGCGGGCTATCTGGCCGCGAGCGCCATCAAGGACACCGGCGTCTACTATCTGACACCGGGCGAGCTCTCGGCCAAAACGAAGGTTGATCCCACCTTCTATGAGACCGGAGTGAAGGTCGGCGCTCGCGTCGTCAATGGCTCGATCGTTCGAGATCCAGGCGGTAGGCAGGTTGCATTCAAGATGACGGACGGCGCCCAGACCTATGACGTCGTTTACCGCGGCATCACGCCAGACACATTCACTGACGGCGTCGATGTTGTCGTCGAGGGACGGCTCGGCCGCGACAACACCTTCCGCGCGACCACCCTCCTCGCCAAGTGCGCGTCGCGCTACGAGAACGCGCCCGAGAAGTACAAGAACACTCCAGGATACAAGCGGGCGGAGCAGCGGGCGTGATCCTCGTTGGTGAGCTGTCCCTCTGGGTCGCTCTCCTCATGGCGGCCTGGGCAGCAACGGTATCCTTCGCCGGCGGGCAAATGCGCCGAGCGGATCTGATCGAGAGTGGAGAGCGGGCGATCTACGCGACGCTGGCGATGGTCGTTCTCGCGTCGCTCGGACTCTGGACCGCGCTCCTCACCCACGACTTTTCGATCCGGTACGTGGCATCGTACACAAGCGCGAATCTCCCCAAGGTCTACACGATCACCGCGTTCTGGGGCGGACAATCGGGATCACTGCTTTTCTGGGCGCTGATTCTCTCGATTTACTCCGCGATTGCCCTGTGGACGAATCGCACGCGCAATCGTGAGCTGATGCCGTACGTCACCGGCACTCTCGCCCTCATTCTTGTTTTCTTCCTCGCCACGATCTGCCTCGGCTCCAATCCGTTCGAGCGCCTCGACTTCATTCCCGCCGACGGTCGTGGACTGAATCCCCAGCTCCAGAATCCTGGAATGGCGATCCATCCGCCCAATCTCTATCTGGGGTACGTCGGCACGTCGATTCCGTTCGCGTTCGCGATCGCGGCACTGCTCACACGACGACTGGACGCGGAGTGGCTCGCGGCGGTGAGACGGTGGGCGTTGCTCGCCTGGTTCTTCAACACCGTAGGAATCGTACTCGGCATGTGGTGGGCGTATGTCGAGCTCGGGTGGGGCGGATACTGGGCGTGGGATCCCGTCGAGAACGCGTCGCTGCTGCCCTGGCTCGTCAATACAGCGTTCCTGCATTCGATCATGGTGCAGGAGAAGCGCGGGATGCTCCGCAAATGGAACGTCACGCTCGTCGTCTCCGCGTTTCTGCTCTCGATATTCGGCACGTTCATAACGCGCAGCGGCGTGATCTCGAGCGTTCACTCATTCGCGCAATCGCCGGTCGGCAAGTGGTTCGCCGCATTTCTCGTCCTGGCGATCGTAGTCACCGCATACCTGGTTTCGACGCGCTTGCAGGATCTCAAGTCGACCGCCGAGCTCGAGAGCATGATCAGTCGCGAGGCGGCGTTCCTCTACAATAATCTCGTGCTGGTTGGAATCGCATTCTCGGTCCTGTGGGGAACACTCTTCCCGATCATCAGCGAGGCGGTGCGCGGCAACAAGATCACCGTCGGACCGCCGTTCTTCAACACGGTCAACATTCCCCTTGGATTATTGTTGCTACTGCTGACCGGGATCGGACCGCTGATCGCTTGGCGGCGCGCGTCGGTGGCGAACCTGAAGCGCCAATTCCTGATTCCCGTGACGAGCGCGGCGACGATCGGGATTCTGGTCTTTGCGCTCGGTGTGCATAACCTGGCGGCACTCCTATCGTACACGTTCGGCGCGCTGGTGCTGGCGACGATAGTGCAGGAGTTCTACAAGGGTGTGAACGCCAGGCATCAGATGTACGGCGAATCGCGGATGATCGCGCTGCCGCGGCTGATCGCGCGAAATCGCCGGAGGTACGGTGGCTACATCGTCCACCTCGGCGTCGTCGTTGTATTCGCGGCATTCGCCGGTCTCGCGTTCAAGCGCGAGTTCGATCTGACGTTGAATGCCGGCGACACGAAAGCAGTGACCGACGCGTGGGGACATCGCTGGACGTTTCTGAGTCAGGGGATCTCGCGGTACAACGTACTGAATCGTGAAGTCACTGCGATCGCGCTAGACGTGACCCGCGATGGAAAGCCGGCGGGCGTCATCACCAGCGAGAAGCGGCAGCACGTGGATTCTCGTGGAGTCCCGACTTTCGAACCGTCGACAGAAGTCGGAATCATGGGGTCGTTCAAGCAGGATGTGTACGTCGTCCTCGCCGGCGTTCGCGGAGCTGATGGCGCCGAAATCCGCGTGACGTTCAATCCTCTCGTCCGCTGGGTCTGGTTGGGCGGCGCGCTGATGGCCCTTGGCGGACTCGTCGTAAT
>DASWBG010000121.1:0-2005 GCA_036390715.1 Gemmatimonadaceae bacterium | reverse complement strand
GATTTTGAGACCACCACAAGCTTCCGCGAGCGGCAACCGCGCGCTCGACAAGATAGAGACCCTTCTTCGGACGCTCGTGAGCAGCAACGCGTCTGACCTGCACCTGCGCGCCGGCTCTCCGCCGTTGTTGCGCGCCAGTGGCGAGATTGCTCCGATTCCCGGCGAGCCGGTGCTCACTTCAGACGACATCGATGTGATGTTGAACGCGGTGATGCTCGAGCAGAACCGCGCCGAGTTCAAGGAGATCAACGACACCGACTTCGCCCACGAGATTCCAGGCGTCGCCCGCTTTCGCGGCAACGCGCTCAGGGAACGCAAGGGAACGGGCGCGGTATTTCGCGCCATCCCCGCGGCAGTCGTAACCGTCGAGCAGATGGGCATTTCGCAGGAAGTGCAGCGCCTTTGCCACCTGACGAAGGGACTCGTCCTCGTGACCGGGCCCACGGGCTCGGGAAAGTCGACGACGCTTTGCGCGCTGATCGACCTGATCAATCGCACACGCTCGGATCACGTCATCACGATCGAGGATCCGATCGAGTTCGTCCACGAGAGCAAGAAGTGTCTCATCACACAGCGGCACGTCGGTGTGCACACGTCGTCATTCAGACACGCGCTCCGCGCCGCGCTTCGCGAAGACCCTGACATCGTGCTCGTGGGTGAGCTGCGCGACCTCGAGACGGTATCAATGGCAATCGAGACCGCCGAGACGGGACACCTCGTGTTCGGCACCGTTCATACATCAACCGCTGTCAGCACCGTCGATCGCGTCATCGATCAGTTCCCGCCCGACCGTCAGGCTCAGATCCGCGTCATGCTCTCCGAATCGCTCAAGGGAGTCATCTCGCAGGTCCTCTGCAAGAAGATCGGTGGCGGACGCGTCGCGGCGCGCGAGATCATGCTCTCGACGCCGTCCGTGTCCAACCTGATTCGTGAAGGCAAGACCTTCCAGCTGCCATCGGTGCTTCAGACATCGCGCCGACTGGGAATGGTGACGATGAATGATGCGCTGATCGACCTCGTCGATTCGAAGCAGGTCGAGCCGCAGGAAGCGTATCTCAAGGCGACCGACAAGATCGGCATCCTTCACATGCTGAAACAGCGTGGCAAGGACATCAGCTTCGCGGATACGGATGATGCGCGAGCAGCCGCGGCGGCGAACGAGGCTCCGGCCAAGCCGGCGGGTCGAGCGGGCGCGTCCCGCTAGCTGCATCGTTTCAAGTCCGGCCGCCGAGGGATTCTAGCCGGTACGGCGGGGCGGATCCTCGCGAACTCTTCGCTTCGTCGTACGTCGCCATACACCATTCGCCAGCATGCGCTATTCCATGACGTGCTGCATTCCCCCTGAGGGTTTCGTGTGCCGGATGAGAACAAGGAGCGGAATTAGGGCGAGAATCAGCGCGGCGCTCAAGATGTAGATCCGGCTGTAGGCGATGACACTCGCCTGTGCCATCAATTGGCCGTCGAGGATTTCGAGAGCTCGCGCGCGTGCGGTCCACGGATCCGCTCCTCTGGCGACGAGCGCCCGCGTCAACATTTCCACTCTGCCCATCGTCGCGGCATCGCCAACCCAGATGTGCTCGGCCAGAATCGCGCGGAATTGCGCCGTGTAGTGGGACAGCAGTGTGGCGATCGCCGCGATTCCGAGCGAGCCGCCCAGCTGCCGGAAAAAGTTGTAAAGGCCCGATCCCTGACCCAGCTCGCGCGGGCTCAGCTCCGCCAACGTGATGGTCGTGAGCGGGACGAACATCATTCCGAGCCCCATGCCGCGCATGATCAGCGACCAGAAGAAATCTGTGCTGCCGCTTTCACCGGTGATTCGCGAAAGCCTGATCATCGCGCCGGCAAACAGCAGAGCGCCGATCGTGATCAGGGCGCGCGCGTCGACCTTGTTGGTGAGTCTGCCGACAACCGCCATCGAAACAGCAGTCGCCAGTGCGCCCGGAACGAGCACTATTCCAGTTTGCTGCGCGGTCATTCTGAGATTCCCCTGCAGAAACACCGGCAA
>DASWBG010000120.1:0-25277 GCA_036390715.1 Gemmatimonadaceae bacterium | reverse complement strand
ATTGACCCTGGATCCTGATCGCCACCCGACGCGCCGACTTCGCGCGGGCGTGAGCGCAGAGCTGTGTCACGAGCTGATCAAAATCGGCTTCGGTGTTCGCGACCATCTTCAGCACGCGCATTTCCTCCGTCGCGCGACCCTCCACCAACGGAACGGAATGACAGACCGCAAACGACACGATATCGTTCCCCTTCCGCACGAACAGGGTGTCGCCGAGCTGGTGCTGGGCTGTGAGAACAATCTCGCGCGTGTAGTCATATCCCGGGGCAAGCCGCTCGAGCAGAGAGCGGCACTGCCTGAGCGCCAGCTCCCGCTCGTGCGGATTCAGCGATGACATCGTCGTTGCCTGGATTCCGGCTCTCGCCGCCTCGAGCGTCACTGTGATTGTGAGATGACCCGGCGTGAAACCGAGCGCGGAGTAGAAGCCAACGTTGTCCATCGTGCGCGGCATCGTCTCGAGCCCGATGACTTTCGCGCCCTTCTTTTTCAGCCACTCCACTCCGGTCGTGACGATCATTTTGCCGATTCCCTGGCCCTGATAGTCGGGATGGACGGCCAACGGACCCATCCACCCCTCGACACCCGAGCGATGGATCATGTTGAACGCCGCGATCCCGTCGCGCGCGTTGCGCCAGATCATCGCGCCATCCTCAGCATCCGTGATCGCGAACTTCCACACCGCCGGATTCAGGTGGGGCACCCGGACGCCAACCATCCCATCCTTGCGGTAACGCTCCGTGAATGCCTCGCTGAACACCGCGTTGAGCGAGGGAATCTCCCGCACACTGACGCGCTCGGGCGTCTCCGCCACCCACGCGTGCCTCCAGTTGCGCGCGAACGCCATTATGCGCCAGCTCCAGCCGTGCTTTCGATCGTTTCTTCAGCGACGTCCGGACGTACTCTCGATGGTTGCTCGGCCGCAATCTGTTCCGGGTCTTCGATGATGCTGATGGCGTCTCCTTCGCTCTCGGTCACGACCGAGCACCCGCGATCCGCGTCATAGCCGACATTTATAACTCGGTCCAGTCCTTCGCGCACCGGTTCGATGTGCGTGATCAGAATCACTTGCTCGAAGCGGTCCTGGAGCCCGCGCAGCAGCTCGACGACGTTGAATCGCCTCGCCTCGTCCAGAGATCCGAAGACCTCGTCCAGAATGAGCAGGGAAAAGTTCTGTCCGGCGCGCTCAGCGATCATCTGAGAGATCGCCAGGCGCAGCACCAGATTGGCGAGATCCTCTTCACCGCCAGACAGAACCGGCTTCTGAATTCCATCCTCCAGAATAACAATGTTGTACTGATCGTCCAGCTCCATCTCGGTGTAGCGCGCATCCGTGAGCTCGCTCAGGAACGCGCTGGCCAGCTCCGACAGCTCGGGACGGAGCTGGAAGTTCAGATCCGTGCGAAGGTCCGAGAAAGCCCGGTCCAGCTCCTCGTGCATCCGGCGGTCGGTCTGGAGCACTTCGAGCTCGGCCACTTTTTTCTTCAGCTCCTCGGCCGCTTCCTGTGCTGCCGCCAGAGCCGCTGTCGCACCCGACACCTGCTCCTGCGCCCGGGCGGCCGCCACCTTTGATTCCTGCAGCTCGAGCCGCACCCGGTCGTACTCCGACTTCAGATCGTTGAAATCCTTCTCCGTGAAAGAGATCTGAGTGCGCCGCGTGCGAAGGGTGCCGAGCGTCGACTGCACGCGCATGACATCCTGCGCGATGCGTGTCTGCTCGAGCTTGAGCTGAGGCTCCCGCTCCAGCATCGCCTGAAACCGTCCGGCTTCCGCCTCAATGGGAGTCAGCCGATCCACTTCCGCGACCACTTCGGCGTGACGGGCGGAATCATATCCCGGTGGAATCCGCGAGATGTCGCGTTTCAATTGCACCTCGCGCTGCCGCTTGAGCGCGATGTCGCGCACAATTGTCCCCAGCTCCTGGACAGCGAGCTGCACTTTGGCCAGCCTGCGCTCGAGGGTCCCCACTTCCTGCATCAGGGCGCGCCGCTTCTCGTCGAGCTGATGGACGTCCTCCGGCATCTGCTCCAGCTGCTCGACGCGCGCCTTGTAGTAGCTCCCGTCGACATTCACGGTCTCGATCAGCTCGTCGAGGTGCTCGACTACGGTATGGAGACTTCCACCCAGCGGGCGACTGCACGTCGGGCACTCGCCGTCTTCGCCGAGCGCGACGACTCGGTCGCGCTGGTGCTTGAGCTCCGAATACTGATGCCTGAGTGCCTCGCGTTTGGTCTGGGCTTCCTGCCTGTCCCGCACCCATTCGGTTCGACGCGCTTCAAGAAGACCCTGGGTATCCTCGAGCTCGGAACGTTTCTTCTCCAGCTCGAGAGTCTCCTCCTCCTCGAGCCCCGGTGCGCGCTCGATCCTGGCGTGACGCTCTTCCAGCCGCGCAATCTCCTCGCGCAGCGCAGCCTCGGCCTCAAGCAGCGTCTTACGCCGTCCTTCCTCGCGGTAGAGAGTATTGAGCGCCTGGAGCTCCACGTTGAGCGCGAAGAGCGGCTCGATAGCGTCGCGCAGCGTGTCGAGTTGAGACCGCGCCGCCTTGACCCCATCGAGCTCCCGTGTAATCCGCTCCGCGTCGCGCTGGAGTGCCGCCTCCTTTTCTTCCAGCACCGTGATCTGCGTGAGCAGCTGCGCTGATTGCTCGCGCTGGCGCTGCACCATTTCCCAGCGCGGCTCGATCGACATCATCTCCCGCGCGCGAACCGCTCCACGATGCGCCGCCTGGTGCGCGCGCGCTTCCGCTTCTTCCTTTCGCGACGCGGCTTCCGCGAGTGATCGAAGAACAGCCTCGGGGTCGCGCATGCCGCGCTGCATTCCATCGATCGCGGACCGGACGCGGTTGCGCCTGTCTCTCGTCAGGTCCTGGGCGATGCGGAGCTTCTCGTAGCCGAGCACGCGCGAGAGGAATTGTCCGCGTCTGGCGGGTGTCATCGCCGCCATCACGCTCAGTTCCTTCTGCCCCGTGAAATACGTATGGAAGAATTCCGACATCGACATGCCGAGCCGGCGCTGCATGAGCTCGGTGACGGCGGAAATCGTATTTGCGATGGGAGAATCGGCACCATCGAGGTAGACCTCCGCGCTCGTCAGCCCACGGACTACACGATAGCGGTGGGAGCCAAGATCGAAATCGAGCTCGACCTGGACTTGAGCGCGCGCTCCGGCGCCGATGAACCTGATGGAGTCGCGGTTGCCGCGAATCGCCGGATTCCCATAGAGGGCCCACGCGATCGCCTCGAGAATCGTGGTTTTGCCGGCACCGTTTGGACCGATGATGCCGGTGAGACCCGTTCCGAAATTGAGCTCCGTCCGTACGTGCTGCCGGAAGTTGGTGAGCTTGAGACTGTTGAGTCTCACGCGATGGCTTCCTCTTCAGCCGGGCCCGCCACCAGATCCGCCTCGCGGAGGTAATGGAGCCCGAGCTCGACGAGGGCTTCGCGATCGATGTTCTCCGTGAGCACGCGCGAGCGGAGCTTATCGCGTACGGTGTCCGCGAGTGACGCGCGGCGGCCCGGTGCCGCCTGGCCTGAATCTGGACGCACGATCTCGGGACGGCGCGTATCGAGATGGAATTGCAGCGCCCTGCGCTTGTATTCGCGGAGCGCCTTGTGGTCCAGCTCGCGCAAAATGTGGCGCGGAACGTCGCGGACTACGAGTCGCACGATCTTGTCGTCGATCCCGCCCTCGAGGTTGTCTACGGCCTCGCGAATCGCCTCGTCGAGCGAAGCAGGCGACAGGCCCGCGCCTGAGAGAGGCGGCAGATCGATCCACTGCCGCTGCGGTGGAATCGCATGGAAAGTGTGAGCGCCCGTCGAGATATCGTGCTCGATGATCCCCTTCCCGCCGATTCCCATTTCGCGCTCCTCGGCCATTTCCCCCCATGAGTTGGTGCTCGTGTAGTCGAGCGATCCCGAATAGAACGCGTTCGGCTCAACCTGTCGGTATACATGGTAGTGCCCTAGCGCCACGTAGTCCCAACGCTCGGCGCCGAGTTCCTTTTGCGTGATCCCCATGGGACGGCGATCGAGCTCGCGCCCACTCCGTGGCAGCACTCCCTCGATTTCCCCGTGAAGGAGGAGGATGTTGTACTTCGCGCTTCGGTCGGGCTCGAACGGTGGCGCTTTCCCCATGTCGGGTACAGCGAGAATCGACAGATCGTGCTCGTGAAACGGGATCCGCTTTGCTTCCCCCTCAACAACGTTGATTCCGAGCTGGGCGAACAGCGGCAGAATGCATCTGGTCTCCGCCATGCGAGGAGTGTCGTGATTGCCGGCGACCATCACTACGGTCGCATTGGGCAGCATCTGCGTCAATCGCGAGAACTGATGAAACGCGTGCAGAATCGCAGGATTGCTGGGACGCACCGCGTGAAATACGTCTCCAGCGATGAGCACCAGGTCGGGCTTCAGCTCGATTACCTTGTCGATCACACGACGCAGCGAAATCGCGACATCTGCCTCACGCTGGTTGATCCCCGCGGGCGTCTGTCGCTGATATTGTCTGAAGCCGAGATGTATGTCGGAGAGGTGAACGAGTCTCATCGAGTGCGCATCGCCCGTATCCACTGCGTGATCTTCGTCCGCACCTGCATCGGCGCGCCCTGTGGCGCTCCCTTTCGGGCCGGGTTCGCGGCGATCGTGGACCGTACGATGATGCTGCTCTTCGAGTCAGTTATCCAGCCTAATCTGCGGTCGATCTGAATTGTGCCCGTGAGCGTGCCCGAGGTCGCGTAGCCGGCGCCTGGAGGGGGCGCGCCGGGGATGTTCGTGCGAGACATCGTGCCGTGCATGGAGATGTAGGCGATGTCGCCGTTCCGGCCCAGGGAATCGAGCCGGAATGTCGCCCGAACCGAACCCATAGCGCCGGGATCGCCGCTCAATGGAATCTGCATTTCGCGGGTCCATTTTTCGCCCACGGCGACCGGCTCTCGCGCCAGCATCGCCGGCATTTCTCCGAAGGTGTGCCGTAGCTCGCTATCGGAGTCGTCGTCATCGACGATCTCCATGGCTCCGTCAGGTGATACACGGACCATCACGCGCTTTGCCTGCATCGTCCGCCGCTTGAGATCGGCGAGGGAACCGGGAGAGGCGGGGGTCATCGCGACTGAATCGGTGATCGACTGCATGAGCGTGCCGCCGGATGTCCACTGCTGCGCGATGGTGTGCGTGAACACCTCTATCGAAGTCGTCATCGAGCTGGGAGTGGACTCGCGTCCCCCGCGTTGCGTAGTGCCCGTCATCTCCACGGTCTGCGAGAGATGCATCCTAAGGGTGTCGCCGATGTGGGGGCGGATCTGGAGCAAAACTGGCTGAGAGACCGCGGCCTGGGCGAGAAATGCAACTGCGAGAAGAGTAAGGTAAGTGGTGTGAGGTACTAGGCGCGTGGTAGGAGGTAGAGGCGTCATCAGGCGCGGTTCTACCTCCGACCTTGCACCTAGTACCTCGAACCTCCTACCTAGCTCTTCTCGCACTTCAGTTTGCCTTCCATCCATACGGATGCCTTTAAAATCCGTACGGATCATTTTCCGGCGCCGACTTGATACTCCCGGCCATTGGGCGCGGCGCGGCCTGGGCCGGGATGATCTTCCGGAACTGCGCGGCGAAATACGCCTTCACGTTGTCGGGTCGGGCGAGGAGCGTCGCGTTGCGGGCGCGGATCACCTCTTCCTGCGTGTACAGCGCAGTTATATCCTGAACCCACGGCAGGGTGATCGTCGGATCGAGTGGCCTGAGCGCACGCAGAATCGCCGCGTCCAGCGAGACCTCGCTCGCCTGCGGGTAGCGCTCCGATCCTTCGCGTCCCTGCATCACCGCGGGGCGCGGGAAGCGCACGAAGATCGGCTGCGTGAAATGTGGATGGCGAATCATCAACTGGCCTTTCTCCAGCGTTGCGAGCTTGGTTCTAGTCGCCGGGCTCAGCACCGCGTAGCCCGGTGTCGAGAGCTCGTCGGGATCCATTCTCCCGAACAGCGATGTGCCCGAATTGCCGACGACCCTTCGATGCACCTGCGAGCGGAATTGCTGCGCGCTGAACAGAACGAGCCCCAGGTAGCGGCCACGCTCGGCGATGTCGAGCAGCATCTTCCTGACGTAGGTATCTGCACCATCCCCCGGCGCGTACTTGTTCAGCTCGTCGACGAATACGACGAGGTGCTTGACGCCCAAATCCCTCCGCTCCAGGTGCTCGCGCAGCTTGGAGACGATCCGGGCGAAGATGAGGTCCTGCGCATCTTCCTCGAGGTTGGCGACATCCACCACGTACACCGTGCGGTCCTCAAAGCTCCCGAACGGAAGGTCGCTGACCGTTCCCGCGTCGGTAACGAGGCCGGCACAGCGCGTCGAGATGTTGGACAGTCGGTTGCGCACCTTGCGGATCGTCGCCACGTGGTGCGTCCGCCAGCTTTCTCCGTCCTTCTTTTCCATCCCCTGGAGGACATCGCGGAACCAGGCATCAAGGTCGGCGAATGATTGAACTCTGTGCGTCTTGCTTAGAAGTGGATCGGTGAACTCCTTATCGACGACGTTCTGAACGATAAAGTCGATCAGTGCATCGGCTTTCGCATCGATGTCGTCCCGGTTGAGCAGAACTTCCGCGAACTGAAGAACCTCACGCAAACCCCACGTGAGCGGCGTAACGTTGTCGAGCAAGGCCTCGTTGTTTCGAAAGGTGTTGAGAGTGAGACCCTTGGCAGTGTAGGGCGCGAAATACTCGACTCTCTGGAACGGCTTCGGCTCGACATCGAGCTTCTCGTAGAGCGCCTCGTCCGACTTCTCTACTTTGCCAGGCTGATCCAGATAACACAGATCGGGACCTTTCACGTTGAAGCACACGGCCGCGATCGATCCCTTGTCCTCCGGGAAATGCTTGAACAGCGATGCGAGCAGCCACTCGACTGCGCTCGTTTTGGTAGCCAGCCCCGAGACGCCCGTGATGTTGAGGTGCGCTGCTTCGGGTCCCAGAAGAAAATCCGCGTCGAGATAGATCACGGCTTCCGTTCCGCCGGCCCGATAGACGCCGATTGGAATTCCGGTGTTCGCTCCTTCTCGCAGATAGCTGTCCATGCGCAGCGCGACCTGCACGTCTGCTTCCTCGGCAAGAAAGACCTGCCCCATCGGCACGGGCTGGAGCGGCTCTTCCGGAATCTGCCTGAGCACGGCAGCGGTGTAGAGGCGGATCTCCGCGCGTTCGGTGGCTGCGTAACCCGCCGTCGTTGGCAAACCGTCGTGGCCGAGCACGTCGTGCATGGGAGACTGAAGATCCGTGTAGCTGAAGCCCTCGACGATGATTCCGTAGATATGCGGAATCTGCCCGTCCATCGGGTTCGCCCCATCGACGCGCACAATCGTCCCGATCCCCACGGGCGAATCGATCGCCGTCCAGAAATGGAATTCGTGCGGAGTGTTTGGCTTCCGCTCCGTCGCGACTACGCGGCCAAGTGCTTCGCTCATGAAATAGCTCTCAGGAATTCTTCGACATCCCGAATGCCGTAGGACATCTTGTCCCAACGTCCGTCGGGTAGTGCCAGCGGAGAAGTCTCCAAGAGTACCCAGCGGGAGATTTCGTCAGCGCTCTCGGTGGGATTCTCGCGCTTCGACATCTCGATACGCACCAGTCCCCATAAAGCATCATGGCCCTCCGGGTCGCGGAGCCGCAGGTACCAGCTCATAACCGCGGTGCGAGACTTCGGCGTGACCTGGAAGACGGACGACCTTTCCCCCTTGGCGAGACCTATTACCGTCTTGAGCGCTTCGCCCTCGACGTAAAGCGTGAAATGGCTCTTGATCACGCCGATCGCGTTTTCGGATGAAGCGATGCGCTCGCTGCGGGTGATGCCACCGTCGATGAAAAGTGGCGCTCCCCCGACAGCACACCAGGCTTCCGCGAGCCCGTCTTCGAGGCCGTCCCGCTCCCTGTCGACCGCGCGGATTGCGCGCTCGAGCAGAACGGTTGGGTGTTCGCTCGGATACGCACCGCTCGCATCAGGAAGTGATGTGTCCACGACCTGAAACCGGTCGTACTTTCCTGGCGAGCCGGCGCGAAGAGTCTCTGCCAGCGTAGGCAAATACCTGAAGGGCAGATAAAGCTTCTGCTCGAGCTTCGGTGCGTGGTGTCCCCACGTGACGAGGCGGCGGTTCACGCGAACGCGAACCGCAGCGCCGGTGGTACCGAGCACGAGCGGCACGCCGAACCGACGACCGATAACTCGTACCCTTTGGATTCCATCGAGGAAGGCGCCGAATTCGGAGACCATCGTGCGTGTCGCACCCGGCACTTTGATCGCCCGGAGCGTCCTCCCCTCGACGATGTCCGCGGAAATGAGCTGCGGCTGGTCGGCCCTCGAGCTCAAGTCGAGATCGGCACTTCCCTCGACGACGCTCGAGCCAGGCAGCCAATCCATCAGCAGTCGAATCGCAGCCCGGCTCGCCGCGTCCGGACTGGAATTGCCAACCAGCATCCCCGCTACTCCAGCCCGATGTCCCAGGCCTGCTCGAGATCCTTTTTCGAGTACGCCCGGAATGCGGTTAGGGTGTGAGTCGATTTGATCCCGGGAACCACGGTCACTTCCTCGGTCACGATTCGGGCAATTGCCTCATGCTCGGCGACTTCGATCATCGCGACGAGGTCCCATTCCCCCGAAACGGAGTAGACCTGCGCGACGCCTTCGATTCCCGCCAGCTTCGTCGCGCATTCGGCGATTCGCTTCGGCTCGGCTTTTATCAAAACGATGGCGGTAATCATGGGTGCCCCGATGCTGCTATCTTTGGTGAGCGGCGTCGCCGCGCGGTAGGAAGACATATAACGATACCGGCGGGGCGGACACTACGCCACGTTGCGAAATAGAGGTCGAGGATGCAGGAATTGGAGGAAGTCGGAGAGCATGCCTCCGGGCAGGTAGGGCGCAATCAGAATCTCGTCTACACGCTTCCACACACGACTGACTCGATTGCCGAATTCCTGACTCCCGCCCTTGCCCGCATCGATCCGTCAGCGGGAGGCACGCAAGTCGTGGTGGTAACTCGCGATGCGGAGACGGCGCTCGCGATTTCAGAGGCTGGCCTTCGCCTGGCCGGGCCCGTCGGAATCGAGGTCGTCCCCATCACGAGTGCCGCGCGCGCCGGTCGAATCTTCAAGACCCGACCGGTTCTCGCCGTGGCCGGAACAGCCGCGGAGCTGCTGGCGCTCGTTCGCTCGTCTGTCCTAAAACTCGACACGGTGCGCACCGTCGTGCTCGCGTGGGCGGATGACATTCTCGAGGAGGGCCCTGAAGTCGTAGGCGCCCTGGAGGGAGTGCTGGGAGAGCTAAGTGAAGCCGGGCGCATCATCGTTACCCGCAAGCTGACGCCCGTGGTGGAGAATCTGGCCGAGCGCTACGCCCGGCGCGCCCGACGCGTGGGAGTCGCGGATGTCGAGGCGCCACAAATTCCCGCCGATTACGAGATGCCGATCATCAAGTACGTTACCGTCGCCGGAACCGCCCGAGCCAGTGCCTTGCGGAGACTCCTGGATGATCTCGATCCGCCCTCGGCTATGATCGTAGCTCGCGACGAGGGCGCGGCCGCAGAGGCAGCTCGCGTCGTAAGAACTCTTGGTTACCACGACGACGATGAGTCGATGACCGTGACGCGCGGCTATGTCGGGAACACCCCTACGCACACGGTGATCTTTTATCAGCCGCCAGTGACCCCGGGGGAGCTACAGCGCGTGTCCCAGGCGAAGCCGGTTCAGGTCGTAGTCGTCGCTGCACCAGGCGAAGTCCCATGGCTCAGGGAGCTGGCGTGCGGAAGACTCGCCCCGCTCAATTTTCACGGGCCCGAGCGACGCGCACACGATCGCGAGGAAGCGGTGCGGCAGGAGCTGCGCGCTGTGTTGGCGCGCGGAGTTCCCGCGCGCGAAGTCATCTCGCTCGAGCCACTGCTCCGGGAATTCGATGGCACTGAGCTCGCCGCCGCCGCTCTTCACGTGTTGGAGCGCGAGAGGGCACAGCGCCGATTGGCTGAAGTGAATCAGACGCCGGCCGCGCGGCCGAAGCCCGCTGATGGTGCGCGCCCGCGAGCTGGCGCGGCCGGGATGACGCGTCTCTTCATGACGATTGGCACGCGCGACGGCGTGAAGGTCGGAGATCTCATGGGCATCATCGCTGGAGAAGGCGGAATTCCGGGAGATCGCGTCGGAAAGATCGATTTGCAGGAGAGTCACGCCCTCGTCGAAGTCGCCGAGGCCGACGCGGCTGGAGTGATCTCGCGGGTGAATGGTTCGATGATCAAGGGACGGCGCGTAGTCGTCCGAGGCGAACGAGATCGAGAGGATCGCGAGCGGTCCGCGGGACCCAGGGACCGGTCCGACCGCGGAGCGCGGAGCGATCGACCAGATCGAGGCGACCGGCCAGACCGCGGTGCACGAGGCGAGCGCCCGCGTCCTCCTCGCCGGCCGGGATCGTCCGACAGACCAACCCGCGGGAGCCCACCGCGTAGAGATCGCGATCGGTCGTGAGTGGGCCGAGCGGACCATTCCACCAGAGCGGTGGATGGATCGAAGTGATTGCCGGCGTGATGTTCAGCGGCAAGAGCGAGGAGCTCATCCGTCGCGTCCGACGTGCTATCATCGCGCGAAAGCGCGTGCAGGTGTTCAAGTCGCACCTCGACGCGAGATATGCGGGTATCTACTCTATCTCGAGTCACGACGGTCGCACGGTCGAGGCGATTCCAGCTGATTCAGCTGCCCAGATCAGCCTCCAGATCGACCCAATCGCGCACGTCATCGCGATTGATGAAGCACAGTTCCTCGATGAGGGGATAGTGCCTCTGGTCACCTCGCTCGCCGGCCGAGGACGTCGGGTAATCGTGGCCGGAACGGACACAGACTTCCGCGGAGAACCGTTTGGAGCGATGCCGGATCTAATGGCTATTGCGGAGGTCGTGGACAAGCTGCACGCGATTTGCGTACTCTGCGGAGGCCCCGCTAGCCGCAATCAACGGCTGATCGGGGGCCGGCCCGCACCTTATAACTCGCCGCAGATCATGGTCGGCGGCACGGAGTCGTACGAGGCGCGGTGCAGGATGTGTCACACAGTTCCGGCGGGCGATGCGGCCCAGGTCCCGCTTCTGTAGCAGCTCACCTGACCGAGAGATTACAGCAAAAGCAGTTGTTTATGCGTGACATAGATAGGAGAACTTCCTATCTTGGCCACGCGCGACGGTCGAATTCCACCTCAATCCAATGAAGATGATCCGCATCGGACTGACAGGAAATATCGCCAGCGGAAAATCAGAGGTCGCCAGAATGTTGGCCGATCGCGGCGCTACTATAATCGACGCCGACGAGCTAGCTCGGGAGGCCGTTGAGCCAGAGACGCAGGCGCTCAAGGATATCATCAAGCGCTGGGGCAAGGACGTCCTCAACCAGGACGGCGGCCTCGACCGCGCGGCGCTCCGCCAGATAGTGTTCGCCGATCAGAACGAGCTCGACGCCCTGAACAGGATCGTACACCCGGGTGTGACGAGGCTTCGCGACCGCGAGATCGCAAAGGCAAGGGAGCGAGGAGACCCGATCGTCGTCTGCGTAATTCCCCTCCTGTTCGAAAGAAATATTGTCGAGGAGTTCGACGCGATCATTCTTGTGGATGCGCCCAGGCCGCTGCGACTCGAGCGGCTGGTGGCGACGCGCGGTCTGGAAGAGACCGAAGCCATGAACATGATCGCCTCGCAGATGCCCGCCGAGCTCAAGCGTGCGCGGGCGGATTTCGTCATCGAGAACGACGGATCGCTCGACAAGCTTGAGCGCGATGTAGATGCGCTATGGAGCTCCCTTCAGCGCAATGCTGCGGGCGAAGAGACAAACACGCCCCTGAGGACCGCCGCGAGCGTTTCTTGACTCTGTTTTAGGCCGCCGATAGACTTCGCGCCGGCGGTCCGGCAGGCATCCTCAGCGGAGCACAAGTGGCGAACATCCCGAACGATCTCCAGTATACCGAAGAGCACGAGTACGTCCGCAAGGGTAAGGACGGCACCGCGGAGATCGGCATCACCGACTACGCACAGGGCGAGCTCGGCGACATCGTTTACATCGAGCTGCCGAAAGTCGGAGCGAAATTCGGCAAGCACGATGTGTTCGGGACAATAGAAGCCGTGAAGGCCGTGTCGGAGCTGTTCGCGCCGATCGCTGGCGAGGTCGTGGCGATCAACGAGCGCCTCGACAAGGAGCCGGCTCTGGTCAATACCGATCCTTATGGGGCGGGCTGGATGATCAAGATCAAGCCGAGCAGTGCGTCGGAGATCGATGGGCTGATGAAGTCGGACGCCTACGCCAAGCACATCGGGAAGTAGCGCCTAGGTAGGCGCCGGCGACCCCTCGGCTCCGCCCGGCTGGTTGTGTGCAGGCATTGCCGCGCGAGAAAACAGCGCGGCAGGAACACCAATCAGGAAGGCGTGAACAAGCACGCTGCACACCACCCACGATAGCAGAAAGGCCGGACGCTTCGTCGCGGACAGCGGGATCACGATGTAGTTCATGACCAGATATACGAGAACTCCGTAGACCGATCCCCACACGATCGGACGTCGCACCAGTGCATCGAAACGCAGGCTGGCCACCCAGTAGACAAGCACGATGCAGAGCGCGATGAAATAGTGAAGCGCGCCGCCGATCACCACCATGCGCGAGAATGGCGCCGATCGCCGGCGCTCCCGTGAGTACGAGACCACCGAGCTTGAAAGTGATGACGCGATCCGTGTCAGACAAGCGACTTCAGGACTTCGTCAGTTGAGCGTATGCGCCCGATCCTGGGAAAAATCGTGGATATGGCGAACGCGTGTGCCACCTTGCTCAATCCGGCCATCGCATCCTCCACGAACACCAGCGCGTATCCATGCTCAAACGCGTCGCGCGCCGTCGACTCCACGCCGAAGTTCGTGGCAATTCCGCCAATCACGATCGTCTTGATTCTACGGCGGCGAAGCTGAAGATCGAGCGCCGTCCCGTAGAAGGCGCCCCATTGGTTCTTCGTGATCACGATGTCACGCGGCTCTTTGCCGAGCGCCGGCGATATCTCATCCCACCCGGACTCACGCGCTGCAGCCATTGGCAGAGCATCGGTTGGCTGAGTGAGCAGGTCGCCGTCATCGGGTGAGTAGGAGACCCGCACCAGCACCACTACACCGCCCACCGCCCGGAATCGCTCGGCCAAACGCGCCGAACGCGCGAGGACATCGGAGGCCGAATGCGGAGCGGTCTGTCGATCGAGAATCCCCTTCTGAAGATCGATGAGAACCAGCGCGGTCTGTTTTGCGTCGAGGCTGAGTACGTCAGCCACCTTCAGCCAGTCCCGACTTCCGCCCCCACGTACGAATCGGTCGGCAGGCACGAGCAAATGAGATTCCTGTCGCCATACGCGCTCTCCACTCGCGCCACGGCCGGCCAGAACTTGAAGTCCTGGCTCCAGGGCGCCGGAAACGCGGCGCGCTCCCTCGTATATGGATGCGTCCAGGTCGTCGCCGTCACGCGACCGACCGTGTGCGGCGAATTCTTGAGGACGTTGTCCTGCTTGTCCGCTACCCCGGTCTCGATCTCTCTGATCTCGTCGCGAATCGAGATCATCGCATCGCAGAATCTGTCGAGCTCCTCCTTGGGCTCGCTCTCCGTCGGCTCGATCATCAGCGTTCCGGGAACCGGGAACGAGACCGTTGGCGCGTGGAAGCCATAGTCCATCAACCGCTTCGCAATGTCCTCGACGTCGATACCGGTCGCCTGTTTCACCACGCGCGTATCTACAATGCACTCGTGCGCGACGGTTCCCTGCGCACCCTTGTACAGCACCGGAAAGTGCGGCTCGAGACGCTTCGCGATGTAATTCGCGTTGAGAATCGCGATCTTTGTCGCGTACTCCAGTCCGTCTCCACCCATCAGTTTGATGTAGGCGTGTGAAATCGGAAGAATGCTGGCGCTTCCCCACGGGGCCGCCGATACTGCCCCGACTTCGTGCCTGCCGTCCAGTCTGACCACCGGATGCCCCGGCAGAAATGGAACGAGATGCTTTGCCACGCCGATCGGGCCCATTCCCGGCCCGCCGCCCCCATGCGGAATGCAGAATGTCTTGTGGAGATTCAGGTGGCAGACATCGGCGCCAATTTCCGCGGGGCGGCACAAGCCGACCATCGCGTTCATGTTCGCTCCGTCCATGTACACCTGACCGCCGTACTTGTGGACGATGCCGCAGATCTCCACGATCGATTCCTCGAATACGCCATGGGTCGAGGGATAGGTGACCATGAGCGCGGCGAGGTGCAGCCCGTGCTCCTCCGCCTTCGACTTGAGATCGGCGACGTCGATGTTCCCACGCTCGTCGGTCTTCACGACCACTACTTGCATGCCGGCCATTACGGCGCTCGCCGGATTCGTCCCGTGCGCCGATTGCGGAATGAGGCACACGTTGCGGTGCGCCTCATTGCGTGACGAATGATACGCGTGGATCACAAGCAGTCCCGCGAACTCTCCCTGAGAGCCCGCGTTCGGTTGGAGTGAGATCGCCGCGAACCCTGTGATTTCCGCGAGCGCACTTTCCAATTCGTCGAACAGCTGGCGGTATCCGTCCGCCTGGTCCAGTGGCGCGAAGGGATGGATCTTCGCGAATCCGGGCCAGGTGATCGGCATCATCTCGGCCGTCGCATTCAGCTTCATCGTGCAGGAGCCGAGCGGAATCATGGAGTGAACAAGCGAGAGATCGCGCGACTGAAGCCTGTTCATATAGCGGAGCATCTCCGTCTCCGCATGGTGCTTGTTGAACACCGGATGCGTGAGAAACGGCGTTGTCCGGTTGAAACGCTCGTCGTAGCGCGGATCGGCTCCCAACACGAGGTCCTCGATGCCGAAATCGGGGTCCTTTCCGCCGTTGAACGCCGCCAGAAGATTGGTGATGTCATCGCTGCTCACGGTCTCATCGAGAGCGACGACGATGCTCCTGTCTTCCATGAAGCGCAGGTTCATGCGACGGGAGCGTGCTTCATCCAGAATCGCCTGGCCATTTCGTTTCCCGAGCGCGACACGGATCGTATCGAAGTAGTCGTCGTGCACGATCGTGTAGCCAAGCTTTCGCAGTCCTTCGGTAAGCGTCGCGGCAAATCCGTGCACCCGCCGCGCAATACGGGTAAGACCCCGCGGCCCGTGATAGACCGCATACATGCTCGCAACAACCGCCAGTAGCACCTGGGCAGTGCAGACATTGCTCGTTGCTTTCTCGCGGCGGATGTGCTGCTCTCTCGTCTGGAGCGCCATGCGCAGCGCCGGCTTCCCGTCCGCATCGCGCGAGATGCCGATGATGCGTCCCGGAATGTGCCGCTTGAACTGGTCCCTGGTAGCGAAATACGCCGCATGCGGACCGCCATATCCCAGTGGTACTCCAAAGCGCTGGGTATTGCCGACCACTATGTCGGCCCCCCACTCCCCGGGCGGCGTGAGCAGCACGAGACTCAGGAGATCGGCCGCGACAGTCAGCAGTGCGTCGCTCTTGTGCACCTGGTCGACTGTCTTGGTGTAATCGATAACCGCTCCGTCGGTTGCCGGATACTGGACGAGAGCGCCAAACACCTCTGGACCGATCTTGAAATCGGCATAGCTCGCGACGCGTACCTCGATTCCGCGCACGCTGGCGCGAGTCTTCACGACGTCGATCGTCTGCGGGTGGCACTCCGATGCGACGAGGAAAACTTCCTTTCCCGGCTTGCCCTTGAGCGCGTAACTCATCGTCATCGCTTCAGCAGCGGCAGTCGCCTCATCGAGCAGCGAGGCGTTCGCGATCTCCACACCCGTCAGGTCGATCACCATTGTCTGGAAGGTGAGCAGCGCCTCGAGACGTCCCTGCGCGATCTCTGCCTGGTACGGCGTATATGCCGTGTACCAGCCGGGATTCTCGAGGATGTTTCGCTGAATCACGGGTGGCGTGACGCAGTCCGAGTATCCCATCCCGATAAACGAGCGAAAGACCTGGTTTCTTGCGGCAAGGGCGCGGAAATAGGTAAGGACTTCTAGCTCGGTCAGTCCCTTCGGCAGGCTCAGGCCCTGCCGGAATCGGATCTTTCGCGGAATGGTCGCGTCTATCAGCGCATCGAGCGACGCAAAACCGAGAGTCTTCAGCATCTCGGCGACGTCTCGCTCGGCGGGTCCTACATGTCGGGGTACGAAGGATTCAGCGGAGGGAATCGCGGCTTCAACGTGCTTGATTGTGGTGCTCATAGGAGTGACAATTTAACACCCTATGCACCCCCGGCGAAGTTACGGCCGCTGGCGCCTTCTCATCGCGGCGCCCCACTCGGGCGCCGAGAACATGGCGCGGGACACTGCGTTGCAGGCGCGCGCCGCTCGCACGGGAGAAACGGTGTTCAGCATCTACTCCTGGAGCCGGCCGACGCTGTCGTTCGGACGGAATCAGCCCGCATTCGGTCTTTACGATGTCGGGAAGATTCGCGGTGCCGGGATCGACGTCGTGCGAAGGCCGACCGGCGGTCGCGCGATTCTGCACCACCGCGAGGTCACTTACAGCGTTACCGCGCCCGCGAAGGACGCTGCGCCTCTGCGCGAGACCTATTCCCGGATCAACCTGATTCTTCAGACAGGCTTGAGACATCTCGGCGTTTCGGTTGAGCCGGCTTCGCCATCACAGCGGGCGGGTGCGCCGAGCGCGAGGCCTTGCTTTGAGACTCCGGGCGAGGGAGAGCTGGTAGCGCATGGAAGCAAGCTGGTCGGCAGTGCCCAATGGCGGGATGACTGTTCATTGTTGCAGCACGGTTCGATCCTCGTCGATGATGATCAATCGACTCTTCCAGGGTTTGTCGTCGGCGCAGATGCAGGGAGTGAATCGGTTCCGGTACCGGCTACCCTTCACGCCTTGCTCGGTCGCTCTCCCGACGCAGCAGAGGTCGCCAGAGCGATGTTCGACGCGGTGCGGCTGCTCGAGGATGCGGACGCGAGCGAGCTGGCGGAGGGTGATGTCCGCGACGAAGCACTGAAGCACGTTCCGCACTTTCTTGACGAGGATTGGACATGGCGGCGATGAGATACGCGGGGCTCCTTTGCGCGCTCGTAGTGTGCGGATGCGTCGGGACCGAATCGTCTTCGGCGAAGAACTCGGGAGGAACGCTCGCGATCTCCACCGGTGATCCCGATGTTCTGATCCCATCGCTCGCTCAGACCACCACAGCGGCCCAGATCGTTGACATGATTTACGACCGTCTCGCGGACATCGGCGATTCCCTCAACATCGTGAACGACAAGGGCTTTACTCCACGCCTGGCCGATCACTGGACGTGGAGCGCTGATTCGCTCAGCATCGCATTTCACGTCAATCCAAAAGCGAAGTGGCACGACGGGGTTCCTGTTCGCTCGAACGATGTGCGATTCACCATCGCCAGCACGAAGGACTCGACGCTCGGGTCGCCGACGGCAGCGCTCCTGACGAACATCGACTCGGTGAGCGCGCCCGATTCCGCGACCGCCGTCTACTGGTTTCACGCTCGCTCGCCACAGCAGTTCTACGATGCAGTATATCTGCTGCCGATCATGCCCGAGCACGTATGGAAAAGCATTCCGCCGGCGAGCTGGCTTGCATCCGACGCCGCCAGAAATCCCATTGGCTCCGGCCAGTACCGGTTCCTTCGCTGGATCCCGCGCGCGGCGGTCGAGCTCGTCGCCGACACGGCGAACTACAGGGGCGCGCCAAAGCTCAGTCGCCTGATCTGGAGCATAGCTCCGGACTTCCAGGCCGCTATCACCAGATTCCTCACCGGCGAGACCGATTTCTTCGAGCAGCTGCGACTTGAAAACCTGCCCGAGGTGGCAAAGCATCCGCAGCTCCGCACCAAACAATACCACGCTCTCCAGTATTCCTTTGTGCAATTCAACCTGCGTGATCCGGCGCATCACGACCGGCCGCATCCCCTCTTCAGCAATCGCGAGCTTCGCCGCGCGCTGACAATGGCAACGGATCGCGTGACGGTCGTGCGAAGTGTCTTTGGCGCTCTGGCGTTGCCGGCGCTGGGCCCGACGGTTCGTGCCTATCCGACCACCGACCTCAATCTCACACAGATTCCGTTCGATCTTCCTCGGGCGCGTCAGATCCTCGACTCACTTGGATGGCGCGTTTCGACAAGCGACAGTGTCCGCAGGCGGAATGGGCGCCCGCTCCAGTTCACCCTCTCGGTTCCTAGCTCGAGCAAGGCGCGGGTTCAGACGGCAGTGATTCTGCAGGAGCAGCTGCGCCAGGCGGGAGTCAAGATGGATGTTGAGCAGCTCGACTTTCCGGTGATGGTGGAGAAGGACAGGAAGCGCACCTTCGACGCCACGATCGGACAGTGGAACATTCAGCCGAGTCCGAGCTCGGTCCTCGGGTCGTGGGGAATAGGGGGATCGCGCGCGTCGAGCGGCACCAACCACGGGTCCTACGAGAATCCCGTGTTCGATGCGTATGTCGATACCGCCCTCGCGTCGTTCGACCCGGTCAAACGCAAGGCCTACTTTACCAAAGCTTACGAGACGATCATCCAGGACGCGCCGGCCATCTGGCTCGCCGAGCCGAGCCCGACCGTCGGGTATCATTCGCGCATCCAGCTGGCGACTCTGAGACCGGACGCGTGGTGGATTCACATCCCTGAGTGGTCGATTCCGGCCGACAAACGGATTCCGCGCGACAACGCGCCTCCATCGGCAACGCCGCCTCCCGCTCAACCAGCGGGTCAGAAAACCCCGTAGCGGGTGCTCCGCTACCTCGCGCAACGGCTGGGTCAAGCCGCGGTGATCGTCGCCATCGTCGCGGCAATCACCTTCGTGCTGATTCACCTCGCTCCTGGCGATCCGTTCACCGCGGTGATGGATAATCCGAATGTCAATGAGACCGTGCGGCAAACCCTGCGCGCGCAGTACGGCTTCGACCGTCCGCTGCCGGAGCAATTCGTCAGGTACGTAAATTCGCTCGCGCACGGTCAGTTGGGTTGGTCCATCTCGAACCAGCAGCCGGTACTGGAAGTCCTTGGTAGCGCGCTTCCGAACACTCTGCTTCTCATGGGTGTCGCCCTCGTCGGAAGCTTTACTCTCGGGATCCTCATCGCTCTCATCCAGGTTGCCCGCCGCGGTTCGATCATCGATCACACGCTAAGTGGGGTTTCCCTCTTTTTCTTTTCGATGCCGGACTTCTGGCTCGCAATCCTCACCATGCTCGCGTTTAGCTACTGGCTGCCGGTCTTTCCCGTCGGGGGCGCGGTCGATCCGCTGCACGAGTATATGGGACTCTGGGGGAGGTTCCTCGATCGCCTGTGGCATCTCGCGCTCCCCGCGCTCACTCTGATGTTGCTGGCGTCCGCCGTGGTCGCGCGGTATCAACGCGCCGCTCTTCTCGACGTGCTTCCCGCCGATTACATCCGCACCGCGCGTCTCAAGGGACTCACTGAACGCGAGATTCTGCGCCGCCACGCGCTCCGCAACGCGCTGCTTCCAATCATCAGTCTGGTTGGTCTCTCGTTCCCCGCTCTTCTCACCGGTGCCTTTTTCGTCGAAAAGATCTTCGCCTGGCCCGGAATGGGCTACGCGGTCATGAGCGCGATCGGCACGCGCGATTATCCACTCGTGGTGGGCGGCGTCATCATTGGCAGCATCATGGTCACGCTCGGAAGCCTTCTCTCCGACTTGCTCTATGCCTGGGCAGATCCAAGACTCCGCAGCCACTAGGCTCGCGCGGCCTCGCGAATCGCCGCTCGCGCTCGGCGTGCGTAGGATTCTGCGCCGGCCGTCCTCGCGCGTCGCCTTCTTCGTGCTGGGCGTCATCGTATTGGTGGGACTGCTCGCGCCGCTCGTCGCGCCCTACAATCCCTCCGCGCAACCGGACATTGTCGGGCTCAAGGATCTTCCGCCATCGCTCGCGCATCCGTTCGGCACCGATCCTTACAGCCGGGATGTGCTGAGTCGCGTCATCTACGGCGCCCGGCTTTCACTCATGATCGGTGTTCTGGCAACGATCGTGAGTCTCACAGTCGGCGTCGCCTACGGCGCGATCTCGGGCTACGCGGGCGGATTCTTGGACGCAGTCATGATGCGTGTGCTCGATGCATTTCTCTCCATTCCCCGGCTTTTGCTTCTCATCGGTGCGCTGGTGGCGTGGCCGAGACTGTCGATCGGTGCGCTCGTGGTATTTCTGGGTCTCACCGGTTGGTTCGGGCTTAGCCGCATTGTCAGAGGTCAGGTTCTTGCGTTGAAGCACGCGGAATTCGTGACCGCTGCCCAGGCGCTTGGCGCCAGCCGGAGACGGATTCTGTGGAGGCACTTGCTCCCGAATCTCGTCTCCCCGATCGTCGTTGCGTCGACACTCGGCGTCGCGCACGTGATCGTCCTCGAGGCCGGACTTTCGTACCTGGGGATCGGTGTGCAGCCGCCGCTGGCGAGTTGGGGAAACATTATTAATGACGGTGTCGATCAGCCGGCAGCCCTATGGTGGATGTCACTCTTTCCGGGTCTCTTCATGGTCCTCACTGTGATGACGCTGAACATCCTGGGCGAAGCGCTGCGCGACGCGTACGAGCGCCGCTGACTACCGATGACGGCGCCCCTCCTGTCGATCCGCGATCTGCACACTTCGTTCTATACGGAATCGGGCGTCGCACGCGCCGTCGACGGAGTTTCCTTCGACATTGGCACCGGCGAGACCCTAGGCATCGTCGGCGAATCCGGTTGCGGCAAATCCGTCACCGCGCTCTCGATACTTCGCCTCATTCAGCCCCCTGGTCGAATCGAGACGGGTAGCGTCATCGAGTTCGATGGAAAAAACCTGGTTACGCTCGATGATGCAGCCATCCGCGACATCCGAGGCAATCGAATCTCGATGATCTTCCAGGAGCCGATGTCGGCGCTGAACCCGGTATTCACCGTTGGCGACCAGGTCGCGGAAGTGGCTCGCGTGCACGCTGGAATGAGCAGACGCGATGCGTGGGAGCGAGCAGTGGAAATGCTCGAGCTCACCGGCATGCCCGACGCGGAGGCGCGGGCGAGACAGTACCCGCACCAGCTCTCCGGCGGAATGCGACAGCGAGTGCTGATCGCGATGGCACTCATGATGAAGCCGGCCCTCGTCATCGCCGACGAGCCGACTACGGCGCTCGATGTCACGATCCAGGCGCAGATTCTCGATCTGCTACTCGATCTACAAAAAAAGATCGGAACGTCGATACTGATGATTACCCACGATCTGGGCGTGATCGCCGAGACGGCGTCGAGGGTGATCGTCATGTACGCGGGTGAAGTGGTGGAGCAGGCACAGGTCGACGAGCTCTTCGCCAAGCCGCACCATCCCTACACAGAGGGATTGATGCACTCGATGCCGCATATCGGGCACGATCAGGAGCGGCTCAACGTCATCCCCGGCACCGTACCCGCACCGACGGAATGGCCGAGCGGCTGTCGCTTTCGCGAGCGCTGTCCCTACTCGTGGGATCTCTGCGAGAGGGAGCATCCACCGCTCTATCAGATCGGTTCGGGTCACGTCTCGCGCTGCCATCTGGCGATAGAGCCCGATCGACGGAACAACCCGCATCCGCCTCTCGTCGTGGAAGCAGGAGTCGCCGCCGCGTGAACGGGACTGAGCCGCTGGTATCGGTAAGGAATCTCCGCAAGGAATTTCCGATCAGGAAGGGCATTCTGTCGCGACAGGTGGGCGCGGTGAAGGCGGTGAACGACGTGTCGTTCGATGTCGCGCGCGGCGAGACACTCGGCGTTGTCGGCGAATCCGGCTGCGGCAAGACGACGACTGGTCGCACGATCCTCCGTCTAATCGAGCCGACGTCAGGCGAGATCAGATTCGAGGGGCGCGACGTGAAATCGATGGGCACGTCCGAGCTGCGTGCACTGAGGAGGGAGATGCAGATCATTTTTCAGGACCCGGTATCGTCGCTCAATCCGCGTATGACCGTCGGCGCGATTATTCGCGAGGGTCTTACGATTCACAAGCTCGCCGAAGGTGCCGCGGCAGATGCGCGAGTGAGGCAGTTGCTTCAGGAAGTGGGTCTGCGGCCGGAGTACTCGAATCGCTACCCACACGAGTTTTCAGGCGGACAGCGTCAGCGCATCGGGATCGCGCGGGCCCTCTCGGTGGAACCAAAGTTCATCGTCTGCGACGAGCCGGTGTCGGCCCTGGATGTCTCCGTGCAGGCACAGGTTATCAACCTGCTCGAGGACCTCCAGCGGGACCACGACCTCACTTACATGTTCATCGCGCACGACCTCTCGGTAGTGGAACACATCGCAGATCGCGTCGCCGTCATGTATCTGGGGAAGATCGTTGAGCTGGCGACAGCTGAAGATCTTTACCGCGAACCAATGATGCCGTACACGCAGGCGCTCCTTTCAGCCGTTCCGGTCGCCGATCCACACGCGAGGAAGGAGAGAATCATCCTGCAGGGAGACGTTCCCTCTCCGGCTAATCCACCATCGGGGTGCGTCTTCCACCCGCGCTGCCACCATCCCGCGAAAGACGCAGCGTGCGCCTCGATCATTCCTCCGCTCGAGGAAAAGACGCCGGGTCACTTCGCCGCCTGCATCAAGCAGCCGCCGACAAACGTGACCTGGGAGCAACAGAAGGAAGCTGGTGGCGTACATCCAGCCGAGCGGTATCTTCCGCTCGCCGCCGTGCACGGATAACGACCCTTACTCCTCCGACCATGCCCAACGACTCGAAAGGCGTTTTTCAGCAGCCCTCGGCGGGATCAGTAACGATCGACGTGCCACCTCCGGGGTTTGTCGGCGCCAGCAAGCGAACTTTCTTTGGGCATCCCGTAGGACTCTCAACTCTCTTCTTTACCGAGATGTGGGAGCGGTTCTCGTACTACGGGATTCGGCCGCTCCTCGTTCTGTTCATGACGGCGGCGCTGGCGTCGGGCGGATTCGGAATGGATCGGGCGACGGCGTCATCGATCGTCGGCATTTACGCCGCCAGCGTTTACCTCGCATCGCTCCCCGGCGGCTGGATCGCCGACAGGTGGCTCGGACTGAGACGCTCGATCTGGTACGGCGGAGTGCTGATCGCGCTTGGACATCTGTCGATCGCGCTCTCGATCGTCTTCGCGCAGTCCGCGTTCTACATCGGCCTGGTTCTCATCGTGATGGGCACCGGACTCCTCAAGCCGAATATCTCGGCGATCGTCGGGGATCTCTATCCCGAGGGCGGATCTCGGCGCGACGCTGGCTTCTCGATCTTCTACATGGGAATCAACATCGGCGCACTCGTCGCCCCCCTTATCACGGGGATACTCGGCGAGCGGGTGGGCTGGTCCCTCGGCTTCGGCGCCGCTGGGCTCGGTATGGTGATCGGACTCATCACCTATCGCCTGCGTGGCGACAAAACGCTCGGTGACGTCGGCGTGGCGCCGGGTTCAAGTGATCCGGCGGAGCATCGCCGCGTCAAGCGCTCGGCGATGATCGGAGTCGGCGCGATTGTGCTCCTGGTTCTGCTCACCATGATCGGGGTGATCCATATCAACGCTGTCTCGCTCGCGCAGAAGATGACGTACGTCATCGTCGGGTCGGCGCTGCTGTACTTCATTTATCTGTTCGTCGGTGGTGGACTGAGCAGCGAAGAAAAGAAGCGCGTCGTTGTCATCATCCTGCTTTTCTTCTTTGCGGCGATTTTCTGGTCGGCATTCGAGCAGGCACCGACCTCGCTCAATCTTTTCGCGCGCGATTTCACAGATCGGGTTGTGTTCGGATGGGAGATGCCGACGCTTTGGCTCCAGGCGGCAAACTCCGTATTCGTCATTGCGCTCGCGCCGGTGTTCGCCGCGATCTGGATAGCGCTCGGCAAGCGAGGGAAAGCGCCGTCGAGCATTGCCAAATTCGCGTGGGGACTGTTCTTCGCCGGCGTTGGCTTCGTGGTGATGGTGTTCGCCGCGAACATCGTCATCGCTGGTGGTGGAAATGTCCGCGTTTCATCGTGGTGGCTGGTGTGGAGCTATTTCTTCCAGTCGGTGGGAGAGCTGTCGTTGAGCCCCGTGGGGTTGAGCTCGATGACCAAGCTCGCGCCGATCAAGTTCAAGGGTCAGATGATGGGCGTCTGGTTCATGGCGAGCGCGCTCGGCAACCTCGTAGCCGGGCTGGTCGGCGGAAACGTGGATCCGGAGAAGCTGCCCCAGATGCCGATCCTGTTCAGGCAGACATCGATGTTTCTCTTCATCGCGGCTGTTGTGTGCGGATTGCTCGTTATCCCGGTTCGCAGAATGATGCGCGACGTTCCGGCGGGGAATCGGTGATAGGGCCTCAGCAGTTGCGCATCAAGGATCGCGAGAGGGCTCTTTGTGCAAGGTTCGCAGAAGCTGACGTCTCCTCTTTATCCTACATGAGGAGAGCACATGCTTAAACACCTTGTTATGATGTCGTTGTCCATCTGCGCGTTTTCGTCGCGCTCCATCGGCCAGGCTCCTGTGGCATCGGGTACGCCGTCCGTGAAGGAGCCGGAACTGACCACCAGCGGAAGAGGTGAAACCCGACTAGCTCCCGACTACGCGTACGTGACGATCGGCGTGACGAACCCGGCCCAGAATGCCGTTGATGCCGCTGCGGAGAATGCCAGGCGGTTCGAATCGATCCTGGGCGCCCTGCATTCCTTTGGCTTGAATGATCGGCAACTACTTACCTCCCGATACAATCTCACGCAGAACTTCGAGTATCCGAAGAACGGGCAGCCCAAGCCTTCAGGCTTCGTCGCGAGGAGCACGATCCGAGCGGAAGTTCACCGGCTCGAGGACCTCGGAAAGATCATCGATGTATCAATCGCCAGCGGCGCCACTGAAGTGTCGGGGGTTCAGTTCCTGGCTTCCAACACGGACGAAGCACGACGAAGCGCGATGACGGAAGCGGTGAGACAGGCGCGCGCGGACGCCGATGCGATGGCGCGGGCAGCCGGTGGCAGTCTCGGACGTCTGATTGCGCTCAATTCGGGAGGGATCTCCCAACCCATCTACAATGCTCGGCAGAACGTGCAGTTCGAGGGCGCAGTGCTAACGTCAGCTGGCGCCCCCCCGACGAGCATCGTTCCGGGCGATCTCATTGTTAGCGCGCAAGTCTTCGGACGATGGGAATTCGTCGCGGGCCCGTCCCGCTAAAGAAAGCCGGCCTAGGGCCAGTTGAATACCGAGGCCGGCACCGACCTCTCGCGGTTGTTGAAAATGTCGCGCGGCTCGGCGCGGAACATCCTCGTGAGGTCGGTGGTGATCAAACGCACTTCCCACCCGTGACCGCGCGGCCCCCTGACCGGAAAT
>DASWBG010000119.1:0-4840 GCA_036390715.1 Gemmatimonadaceae bacterium | reverse complement strand
TCGCGCGAGCTCGCACTCCTCCGCGCGATTTTTATCGAAATCATCCGAACGATCGATCGCATCACTAAGGGGAAGGCAGGAGGTTTGCAGCAGTGAAAGCGCACCTTGCGCCACACTAGCTATCCGAACATTTTTCCGCCTGCCGGTGGCTTGTGAAATTCTTCACAACGCCCAACCGATTAACTCGCCTTTACGAAAATTCGCGGATGAACTTGCGAAGCGGATGGCTAGCGGTGCCGGGGTTCGTATGCATCGCGGCGCTCGCCACCATGCTCTCTGCATATAGCGGCGCCTCTTCATCGGAAGGGAACAGCCCGGTACAACCGGTCAAGTTCCGCCACACGATTCATGTGGATACGCTGAAGATGAACTGCCTCTACTGTCACTTCGCCGCCAACAAATCGTTCGACCCGGGTTTACCCGCAATGAGTACCTGCATGGGATGCCACACCGTCGTGCAGGGAACGTCGGATGAGAACAAGGCGGAGATCAAGAAGCTGGCAGCTTACTGGGACAAGAAAGAGCCAGTTCCGTGGATCCGCATCCACAAGCTTCCGGAATACGTTCACTTCCCGCACATGCGACACGTGAACGCGGGCGTGACGTGTCAGACGTGCCACGGCCAGATCCAGAGCATGAAGCAGGTCTATCAGGCGTCGTCGCTCAACATGGGGTGGTGCGTCAACTGTCACATCGGACAGTCGAATCCTCCCTTCAAAGCGAGATACGACTGCAGCTCGTGTCACTACTAGCCGAATGACCACCGAGCAAAAATCAGCCGAGCCCGCAGTGGCCCCCGCGCCCAACGGCGTGAAGCGACGCGAATTCCTCAAGGTGCTGGGGGCCGGCACCGCTGCCACCACGATGCTGGGATGCGCTTCCGAAAAAGTGGAGAAGCTCATTCCATATCTGGTCTCGCCGGATCAAACGGTGCCCGGCGTATCCACCTATTACGCGACGACTTGTCGCGAGTGCTCGGCCGCGTGCGGCGTCATTGGAGAGACCCGTGATGGACGCACCATCAAACTCGAGGGAAATCCCGACCATCCGGTAAATCGCGGCGCGCTGTGCGCGCGTGGACAGGCGGCGCTGCAGGGTCTCTACAATCCTGATCGCTATCGCGGGCCGATGGTGCGGCGGAATGGACAGCTTCAGAGTGTGAGTTGGGAGGATGCGCTTCAGCTTTTCGCGCAGAAACTCGGAGAGACGCGGAGCCGCGGCGGCGCGGGGACCGCCGTCTTCATCAATCAGCATGAGTCGGGAAGTTTCCCTGGATTCCTCGACACATGGCTGGCCGGTTTCGGAATGCCCCCGCATCTGAGCTACGATGCGGGCGCGGATCACGCGGTGATCGCGGCAAATCGACAGAGTTACGGCGTCGCGTGGCCCAAGCTCGACTTCCGCGCCGCTCGTCTGGTCGTGTCGATCGGAGCGGATTTCCTCGACAGCTGGGGTGCGATGGTACCCCAGCAGCTCGACTTCGCCGATGCACGCGCCGACCACGATAAAGCTCCAAGACTTATTTACGTGGGACCCCGCCGCTCGCTCACCGGTCTCAACGCCGATCAGTGGATCGATTGCCGACCCGGCAGCGAGATCGCCGTCGTACGCATGCTCCAGGGACAGATGCCGATCGAAGCGGTTTCACAGGCGACCGGCGTCAGCGCCTCGGTGCTCGCCGCGTTCGGCCGCGAATTCGCCGCGACGACACCGAGCATGGTGATTGCCGGCGGTGGAGGTGCTGACGGACTAGACGTCGCTCTCGCGGCAAACGCTCTCAACCAATCACGCGGCAACGTCGGCGTCACGATCAAGCCTAACGAGGGATACCTGGGCTTCGATCGGATGGCGTCGCCCGCGGAGGTGCGTGCTCTCGCCGAGCGAATGAATGCGGGCGGCGTTTCGCTGTTGCTGGTGCGGGGAGCAAATCCGGCATTCACGCTTCCGAAATCCGTGGGATTTGCCGCCGCGATGGCAAAGGTTCCGTTCAAGGTCAGCTTCTCGAGCTATCCGGATGAAACGTCGGAGCTCGCCGATCTCATTCTTCCCGATCATCACTCGCTCGAGCAGTGGGGAGACGCCGAGCCGGTTCGCGGCACGATCTCGCTGCAGCAGCCGACGATGGATCCGGTTTTCGATACTCGCGCAACTTCCGATGTTCTGATCGCTGTAGGGAAGAGAGACCCTGGAAGTGCCGCGCGCTACCAAATGGCCGACTATCGAAGTTGGTTGATTAGCCGGTTCCCGGGTGGCGCCACGGGACTCGCAGCAGCACTTCCGCGCGGAATCGCATCGGGCTCATTGGGCGAGCCGACCACCGCGCGAACCATTCCGGCGGTGCGTGCCGCGGCGCCGATCGAACAGTCGAGCGGCAACATGTATCTGGTCGTGTACCAGCACCCGTTCCTCGGCGACGGGCGTGGCGCGAACAAGCCATGGCTCCAGGAAATTCCCGATCCCGTCACGAAGATCTGCTGGCAGACGGTCGCCGAGATGAATCCCGCGACCGCTGAGAAGATGGGGTTTGCGAATGGTGATCTCGTCACGGTCCAAACATCGGCGGGCAGTCTCACGCTTCCGGTGCTCCGGTATCCTGGCACGCAGCGCGACACCATCGCCATAGCTACTGGCAGAGGCCAGGCGCATGCTGGTAGATACGCGAAGGCAGGATCCAATCCTCTAGAGATCCTTCCGCTGGCCGAAGACCGCGCCGGCGGAGTGGCTTTTGTCTCCACCAAAGCCAACGTCTCGAAGGCGGGCGGCTACGCGCATATCGTCACGACCGAAGGATCAGCGCGTCAGCACGGACGCGGAATCGGTCAAGCGATCGCGATAGCGGATCTACAGGCCGGGAGACCCGGCCATGACACCGGGGCGTCTGCCGAGTTGGGCGAAGAGATGCCTGGAGACGCACCGCACGAGTTTCTTCCCGGTCTCCGATCTCCGGTCGCGAACGATGCTCAGGGCGAGCAGGGCGATCCGCGCTCAAAAGACAAGGGCATGTACGATCCGAATCACTGGAGCGGAATGACCAAGCGCCGCTGGGCGATGACAGTCGATCTCGCGCGCTGCACGGGATGCGCGGCCTGCGTGAGCGCCTGCTACGCCGAGAACAACATCCCGACGGTCGGCGCCGACTGGCAAGTTGGAAAAGTTCTTCCCGATCGCACCGGCTTCGGCGCGAACCTTCTGCGCAGTCGCGAGATGGCGTGGATCCGAATCGAGCGTTACTACGAGGGCGGGGAAGACGGTGGTGCCGACTTCGACACGCGCTTCATTCCGATGATGTGCCAGCATTGCGGCAACGCGCCGTGCGAACCTGTCTGTCCCGTGTACGCGACTTATCACTCACCCGACGGCTTGAACGTGCAGGTGTACAATCGCTGCGTCGGCACCCGCTATTGCTCCAACAACTGTCCGTACAAGGTCCGGTATTTCAACTGGTTCGGTTACGGCGAGCCCGCGCGACCCCAGTACGCGTTTCCGGAACCGTTGAACTGGCAGCTGAATCCCGACGTCACTGTGCGGGGCAAGGGTGTCATGGAGAAGTGCACCTTCTGCGTACAGCGAATTCGCGAAGCCGAGAATCGTGCTACCGCGGAAAAACGCGCGCTCGAGCCCGACGAGTTCACGACGGCGTGCGCCGCATCGTGTCCCTCCCGCGCTATCGTGTTCGGGGACGCGGCGGACGAGAACTGGACGGTCACGCAGCTCGCCAAGGACGCGAGGGCGTACCACGTCTTCGAGGAGCTCAACACCTATACGGCGGTCGTCTACTTGAAGAAGGTCACACATCCCGCGCCTACCGGCGCAGGGACCGCATAACCATGGCGACCATAACGCGACCAGTCCCCGCGCGCGACGAGCCACGCCGTCCGAACATCGCGACGGGCAACATGCAGCTGCCGGCGGTCAAGGATTACGAGCAGGTCGATCGCGAGATCGTCGCGACTCTTCATCCGACGGTCGCGTGGTTTATCGGCCTCGGCGTTGCGGTTTTTTTCCTGGTGATCGGAATCAGTGCGTGGATGTACCAGATCTATAGCGGTCTGGGCGTCGCCGGATACAACCCGCCCGTGATGTGGGGCGTGTACATCATCACGTTCGTTTTCTGGATCGGTATCGGGCACGCGGGTACGTTGATTTCCGCGATTCTTTATCTCTTCCGGGCCGGATTCCGCACGACGATTTACCGATGCGCCGAAGCGATGACAGTGTTCGCGGTCATGACGGCGGCACTATTCCCGATTCTCCACCTCGGCCGTCCGTGGAAGTTCTTCTGGCTGGTCCCCTATCCGAACTGGCGCTACATCTGGCCGCAGTTCAAGAGCCCGCTGGTGTGGGACGTGTTCGCGATCCTCACGTACTTCACGATTTCGAGCACTTTCCTTTTCATCGGCCTGATCCCTGACATCGCGGTGCTGCGGGACCGCGAGAACATCAGCCCGATCAGAAAGCGCATCTTCTCCGCCCTCTCGCTGGGGTGGCGCAATACAGATAACGAGTGGCGGCACTTCGCGCGGGCGTATCTGTTCCTCGCGGCGTTTTCGACGCCGCTGGTACTGTCGGTGCACTCGGTCGTGTCGTTCGACTTCGCCATGTCGCTGGTGCCGGGATGGCACACCACGATTTTCGCGCCCTACTTCGTGGCCGGCGCAATCTTTTCCGGAATGGGGATGGTCTTCACGATCATCATTCCGCTGAGAAAATGGTTCGGCCTCAGGCACTATGTCACGATCAACCACCTCGACGCGGCGGCGAAGCTGGCGCTGTTCACGTCGCTCGTCGTCGGCTGTGCATACATGAACGAATGGTTCGTGGCGTGGTTCAGCGGCAACGA
>DASWBG010000118.1:0-5950 GCA_036390715.1 Gemmatimonadaceae bacterium | reverse complement strand
ATTGTAGAGTGTCATCGTGATCTTTGCAGTATCACCAACAGCGAGCGCCTGTCTGTCAGCAACCGCCTCGAGCGCGATCGCCGGCGGAAGCTCCGGCGGCGCCACACCACCGTCCTGCACCAGCAGCTTCGTCGTGTCGAGACCCGCGAAGATCGACTTCTCTTCCTTCGCCGGCGGTGCGGGTATGCGCGAATCCTCGCGCGTCAGATAATCCCAGACCACGCCCTTTCGCCGCAGCGTCCCCTGCCCCTGCGATTTGTGCTGCGATCGGCTGTCTGCCGCGATCTCCTGATATGACAATCCGAGATTCGGATCGTACTCGCCGACATTGATCGCGATCGTCCGATCCTGCGGCGAGAACCGCGCGAGCCGGTAAAATTTCAGGGGCGTCCACACGGGGCCGAAGTTCTTCACCGGAAAGCGCACCGTATCCGCTGCCATGTCGTACGCCTGCCGGGCCACGATCGCTGAGACCTGATGGTGTCCGTGCCCGTCGCGGGGAGTTCCTGAGAATGTTGTAATCACGATGTGGGGTTTGAACGCGCGCATCACCGTCATCACATCATTCAGTAGCGAATCCTGCGGCCAATGCTTGCGCGTCTCGTCCGCGGTCTTCGAGAAACCGAAGTCGTATCCCCGTGCGAAGTACTGGTGCGCGCCATCGATCCGCCGGGCTGCCAGAAGCTCCTCGGTGCGAATAACTCCGAGCGCTTCGCCGAGCTCATTGCCGATCAGATTCTGGCCACCGTCGCCGCGCGTCAGCGACAGATACGCAGTCTCGACGCGACGCCCTCGAGCAAGCCACGCAATCAGCTGAGTGTCTTCGTCGTCCGGGTGCGCCGCGATCCATAGCACGCGCATCCGCTCCGGCGCGTTCTGCACCCGGCTGCTCGCGGCTGAAGGAAGCATCCCCTGGGCCGCACCGCAGCGCGGCACCAGGAGAGCCGTACATAGCACGGCGAGTGTTACTACGGCGATATGGGCGCGCGCGGTGGAAGTCTGAAGCCGCACGGCGATATGGGCGCGCGCAGTTGAACTCTGAAGCCGCACGGCGATATGGGCGCGCGCAGTTGAACTCTGAAGCCGCGCTTTCTTCATTGTTTCTGGAAGATCGATGCTCAGGTTTTGACCGCCACGCCGCGGCGCTTCACTCCCGCCGGATGCTGCATCGCCGCGCTCACCTCGTCGATGATGCGCTCCTGCTCCTTCTTGTGCACCTCGGCGTAACCTTCCGCGGGGCTCGAGCGGTCGGGACGTCCGATATACCGCGTCAGCAACGCGTTTCCGGTCGACATCCGTAGGCGCGGCGCCACGTACGACCACGCGCCCTGGTTCTTCGGCTCCTCCTGTGCCCATACGACTTCCTCGATCGCCGGATAGAGATCAACGATCTGCGCGATCTGGTTGCCGGGCCATGGATAAAGCTCCTCCACTCTGACGAGCGCGACATGCGGGGCACGCCTCGGGGCCAGGTCGTAGTAGATCTTGCCGGTGCAGAAGACCAGTCGCGTGACTGCCTCGCGATTCTGCGATGACACCGGATCGTCGATCACGGGGCGGAAACTTCTGGACACGAGGTCGCTGAGTTTCGACGCGGCTTCAGGGAGACGCAGCAGACTTTTGGGCTGCATCAGAATCAGCGGACGCCGTTCGTACAACTGCGCTTGCCGCCGCAGGATGTGGAAGTATTGCGCCGGTGTCGACGGATAGGCTACGCGCTGATTGCCCTCCGCGCACAGTTGCAGGAATCGCTCGAGACGCGCACTCGAGTGCTCCGGTCCTTGTCCCTCATAGCCGTGTGGAAGGAGGAGCACGATTCCGGAGTCCTGACCCCACTTCGCGCGATCGGCCGCTATGAACTGATCGATGATCGGCTGCGCCACGTTCACAAAATCACCGTACTGAGCTTCCCACAGGACGAGAGTTTCCTCGGACGCCGTGCTGTAGCCGTACTCGAAGCCGAGCACTGCCATCTCCGAGAGGGGACTGTTGTAGATCTCGATCTTGCCGCTGGATTCTCCACCCGCGATGTGCTCGAGAGGAACGTAGGTCTCTCCGGATTCCGAATCGTGGAGCACTGCCTGGCGATGCGAAAAAGTTGCGCGCTCGGAATCCTGCCCCGTGAGCCGAACCGACTTGCCCTCGGTGAGTAGCGACGCAAACGCCAGCGTCTCCGCGTGTCCCCAATCGATTGCACCCGCGTCCCCCATCGCCTCCGCGCGGCGGCCCAGAGTCTTGGCAAGCCGTGGATTTACCTTGAGTGTCGACGGCCACTTGAGAAGCCGGTCGTTCAGCTCGCGCAGGAGATCCGCACTGACAGCGGTCTCACCGCTTCCCGCGCCCGACTGATCCGCCTCCGCGTCCTTGGGGGGATTGTACTCGGGGGTATGAATCTCACCAGCCTTCATCGCCGTCTGAATGCGGTCGAAATTCGCGGCGGCATCGGCGTCGATCTGCTTTACCTCGTCAGCCGTGACGACTCCCTCAGCGACCAGACGTGCTCCCCAAACTTCGCGGGGAGACGGGTGCGACCTGATCTTTTTGTACAAATTCGGCTGAGTGAAGGCCGGTTCGTCCGTCTCGTTGTGACCGTGACGGCGGTAGCCCACGACATCGATCAGAAAATCCTTGCCGAATTTCGCCCGATAATCGATTGCCAGCCGCACCACGTGCACGCACGACTCCGCATCGTCGCCGTTCACGTGAACGATCGGGACCTCGAACCCCTTGGCGAGATCGCTTGCGTACCGCGTCGATCTCGCGTCGATGGGATCCGTCGTGAACCCGACCTGGTTGTTGACGATGATGTGAAGCGTCCCACCGGTTCGAAAAGCCGTGAGGCCGGAGAGATTGAGCGTCTCGGCTACGACGCCCTCGCCTGGAAAAGCTGCGTCGCCGTGGACACAGATCGGCAGCACTGCGGCCTCGCGGCGCTCACCATTTCCGGCGAGCACCTGCCGCGCCCTGGCGACGCCCTCGAGCACCGGGTTTACGACTTCGAGGTGACTCGGATTCGGAATCAGTACGATCTCGACTTCACCGCCGCCGGCAACTTGCTTCTTTCCCGTCGCGCCGAGATGGTACTTCACGTCGCCGGTCTCGCTCACCGCGTTGGTCGTCGCGTGCTTTCCTTCGAACTCCTCGAAGATCGTCGCGTATGGCTTGCCCAACGTGTGCGCGAGGACGTTGATGCGTCCGCGGTGCGCCATCGCGAGATCGACTTCACGCGCACCATGCGCCGCTGCTGACTCGATCGCGACATCGAGCATGGGTACCAGGATATCGCTCCCTTCGATCGAGAAGCGCTTGTAGCCCTGATACGCGCGGCCGAGGAAGCGTTCCAGACCATCCACCTCCGTAAGCCGGTGGAGCATCTGCTTTTTTTCTTCCTCGTTCAGTGGCGCGTGCAGCCGTCCGCTCTCGATCTGCTCGCGCAGCCATTCCCGCTCCTCGACTCTGCCGAGGTGCGATATCTCGAATCCGATTTTCGACGAGTAAAGCTGGCGCAGTCGTGCGACCACATCCGCGGCACTCCCACCCGATGCGCCGAGTACGATTCCGGGGATGCTGGCGAGATGCTCCTCGCTCAAGCCGTGGAATTCGAGAGTTAGCTCGGGGGTTCCGTCCGGCGCCGAGCCCAGCGGATCGAGTTGTACAGCCAGATGACCGTAACTGCGAATGGCATCGACCAGCTCAGCCGCAGCGGCGATATCGCGAAGAAAAGCGGGATCGACGAGTCCCGCTGAGGAAGGCTGTTCCGGGGCAGCTCGCGGCGCGGTGCCGCTCAGACTTTCGGCAAATCGGAAGAACTGGCGCCACGACTCGTCAACCGAAGCAGGATCGCGCCGGTAGGCTTCGTATGCCTCGTTTATGTAGCCGTCGTTAAAAACGCCCGTAATCGGGTCGGAATTCATACCCCTAAATTTAACTGTGCTTCACGGTCGCTGGCGCACAGGAAAAACCCGCTGCGAGAAGAGCTAGGTGGTGGGTGCGAGGTAACTAGGTATGGGGTTGGAGGTAGAAGCGCTACGTGGTGCGCGTTACCTCCGGACCTTCCACCTTACTCTTCTCGCAGTTGCGGTTTTAAAAAAAAAAGCGCCCCGCACGGTATTCCGTGCGGAGCGCTGAGTCAGAGGTGCCGAGCGGCGGGCCGGGCGGCTACTTCTTCGTCTTGTCGACGTTGTTGCCGATCACGCCGCCGAGAATCGCCCCAGCTGCGCCACCGATGATCGCGCCTTTCACGCTGTGGCCGGCGACCGCACCAATGACTGCACCAGCGCCTGCGCCGATCGCGGCATCACGCTTGGTGTGCTTGACTTCCTGCGGAGCCGGAGCGCTGTAAACCGGTGCCGAAGAGTACGTCCCGCCCGACGAGCTGCTGCGACGAGTGGTGGTCGTCGTTCTGCGAACGGTCGTCCTCGGAGCAGTCGTCGATGTGCTTCTGAGTGCCGTTGGCTTGGCAGTTCCCGCGCGTTCCGCCGCGGTTATGCTGTCGAGTGGCGTGTAGGGTGTCGCCTGCGCGGCCGTCGACAGGTCGGAATTCAAAGCATCATCGACCTTCTTGTCGTTTCCCCCGCACGCAAAAGCGAAGAGGGCGGCAGGTAGAATTAGTATCTTTTTGTACATTTAAAGCCTCCAGGTGTGACCCCCGCTCAACGCGACGGCACGTCTAAGAGGGGCAGAGAACGTGCCAATATCAGACCCTCGTTAGCCCACTGTAGCCTCGGATAACTCAGCCGTAGACGTCGCATCGTCCTCTAGAGAGGCCGGCAGCGTGAGACGGAAAGAACTGCCCTCTCCGGGCACCGAACGCACGGTCAGAGACCCGTCCAGAAGCTGGGCCAGGCGTCTCGAGATAGGTAGTCCCAGACCCGTGCCCGGCTGCTTCGATTCCGAGACCTGTACGAACTCCTCAAAGATGCGCGCGATGTCGTCCTGCGCTATTCCCAACCCCTCATCGATGACCTCTATCTGTGCACTCCCGTCCTCGTTCTGTTTGCACAGGACGCGAATGGGTTTCCCTTCGCCAAACTTGATCGCATTCGAGAGCAGGTTGAGCATGATCTGACGAACTCGGCGCGGATCGCTCACGATGCTGAAATGCTCTCCCTCGGTATCCAGGCTCAACGTCGAGCCATATTCGTCGGCCAGCGGTCTTACCGTGACGAACAGGTCCTCGATCAGCGACGGGAACATCACCGGCTGCAGCGAGAGCTCGATCTTCCCTGCTTCGATCTTGGAGAGATCGAGGACATCGTTCACCAGCTCCAGCAGATGACGCGCCGCCTTGAGCGTCCGCTGCAGACCCTCTTTCTGCTTGGCGTTTAGCGGGCCATAAATATTGTCGAGCATGATGGTGCTGTACCCGATCACCGCGTTGATCGGCGTCCGCAGCTCGTGACTCATCGAAGCGTAGAAGCGATTGCGCGCGCCCATCGCCTGCTCGAGAGCAACCTGACGGCGATGCAGCTCCTCGTTCATCTGCGAAAGCTTGGCCGCCGAGCGCGCTTCGGCTTCCAGCAGCGAGGTGCGATGCTCCAGCTCCAGTTCACGCTTCTGTGATTCGCGCAGCAGCTCGCCTTGATTCTGTAGCTCGCGCTGCTTGACGAAGAGCTCGACGAACACTGCCACTTTCGATCTCAGTACGTCGGTGTTGAACGGCTTGAACACGTAATCGACCGCACCCATTGAGTAGCCTTTGAAGACGTACGCATCCTCCTTGCTGATCGCGCTCAGGAAGATGATCGGGATCGTGCGCGATCTTTCGCGCGACTTGATGATCTCGGCTACCTCGAATCCGTTCATGCCGGGCATTTGCACATCGAGAAGAATCACCGCGAAATCGAGCCCCAGCACCTGTTTGAGCGCCTCCGGGCCGGACTCGGCGCGAATCATATTCTGCCCCAGCGGCTCCAGGATCGCCTCGAGCGCGAGAAGATTCTCGGGGCGG
>DASWBG010000117.1:0-3167 GCA_036390715.1 Gemmatimonadaceae bacterium | reverse complement strand
GTTCTCGACGATGTCCATCGCGCCGTAGAAGATTCTCTCGGCAGTCGACTTCTTGCCCTGATACATGATGGCGTTGATGAACTTCGAGACGGTCTGGCTATCGTAGCGGGCATCGGGAAGAATCGGACGCTTGATCGACTTTTTGCGGCGGCTCACTTCTTCTTACCTCCACCAGGCGCACCGGCGGCCTTTGGTTTCTTGGTTCCGTACTTGGAGCGGCTCTTGTTGCGGCCGTTCACGCCCGATGCATCGAGCGATCCGCGCACAATGTGATACCGCACGCCCGGCAGATCCTTCACACGGCCGCCGCGAATGAGCACGATCGAGTGCTCCTGCAGGTTGTGGCCTTCACCGGGGATGTACGCTGTGACTTCGAACCCGTTGGTCAGTCGCACGCGCGCCACTTTGCGCAGCGCTGAATTGGGCTTTTTTGGCGTGGTGGTATAAACGCGCGTGCAGACTCCACGCTTCTGGGGATTGGACTTCAGTGCAGGCGCCTTTTCCTTCTTTTGAACGTCACGGCGGCTCTGACGTACGAGCTGATTGATTGTCGGCATTACAGGTTGTTGAACGACCGGTTCCAAGGTGCGTGGCTGCCGGGATTCCGGGGCAGACCAGCCTACAAAGTTAGGTGGCGGCTGTACTCATGTCAACTTAAGGGGCACCCATTTCAGCCGAGCGCCACTCATGTAAACCTGAGAGGAGACGCGCGATCACATCGCGCCTCGACCACTGGTGGACGCGTAAACTGACTCTCGACGCGGCTTGGTCCATGCAGCACATTCCGGTACCCGTCGCGACATGGCGCCGCGACCTTGGCGTCGGAGAAAACATTGACACGCCGCCGCACTACGCTCGCCTCGTGTATCATCGTGTCCGGCCTCCTCCTGGCTTGCGCCGGCCGACATCCTGTGACCACGGATTCCCTGGCCGAGGCGTCGGAAACTATAGCCCCTGAACCCGTCGTACTCGAAGTCGAGAATCACAATTGGGCTGACGTTATCCTCTACGTCGTGCACGACGGCGTTGAAACCAGATTCGCTCAGGTAACCGCCGCTCACAATGCTTCGATCGAGATCCCTCCCCGGCTTCAGGGACAGATGGGCGTGATTAAGATCGCCGCACGGCGGATAGGCGGCACGGATAGCTTCGTGTCGCAAGCAATCTCGCTCCGCGGGAACTCCGCGGTTCGAGTGACGATCGAAAGCAACCTCAGCCACTCGAGCGTGGGAGTCTGGTAAAAGACGTTGATCGTACCGCGAGGGAAATCGCGGTAGTTCACCGAATCGACTAGCGGCCGCCCGGCGGAGGGCGGTTTGAGCTCCCGCCGGAGATGTCACCCGCTCCCTTGGCCACCAGAAGCGCTGACGCGAGTATGCCCCCTGCCGCGAGAATACTACGCGGCACCGAAGTTCTGCTCGCCTCCGCGGTCTCTATGTCTTGCGACGGGATGGAAATGTCCTGGCCATCGTACGTGTCCTCTCCCCCGCCTTCCCGCGTAACCCGGCGAACCGACACTACCATGGACGAGTCGGTCAGCTGCTTGAGCATTCCTTCCAATTGGCGCGCCCGCGGTCCGATGCTCGGAACGAGATCTACTGCGCCCTTGTCGGAGAGGCGCACGCGGACATTGTTCCCCGGGCTTGTCTCGATTCCATGAATCGGCGTGTATGCCGTACACGAAGCGGTGGTGAGAAACGAGACCAAAGTCAACGCCGTTCGAATCAGATTCTTCATATGAGCGCGATGTGTTTCAGTGAGCTCTTTGTCTCCAAGTCGATACTATCTGTGATAGCGAAAAGCATTCGAGCCCAGTCAGCGTTGACTGGGCTCGAACGTTTCTCACTTACTTTCCGTTCTAGAACTGACCCTTGCACGCCGCGCCCGTACCATCGGACGTGGCATTCGCTGGATCGTTCTTGTTGCGAAGACCGTTCACACCGGTATTGGGCGCCGGAATGTTGGTATCCGTATTCTGCTCCGATGCATCGTAATACAGACGGCCTGGTATCGGTTGCCCGACAGCCGTTGGAGCAAGGTTGGGCGTACAGGTACGCTTATAGTCGTTCCACGCCTCCTCGCCGAGCTGGAAATCGACAATGTACTTCTCGGTGAGGATTTCGTTGAGAAGCGCCTGTCCCGCGAAAACAACGGGTGACAGCCCGTGGTTCGCGCGCTCTTGGTTCAGCTTTGAGAGCGCGGTTACCTGATTCCCGGTGCGATACGCCGCCTCAGCCCAGATCAGCGTGTTCTCGTCGTACGTGACGAAAGGCTGCTGAAAATCAGCTGCTGCCCGTGTAGCACTCAGCCACCGGGGATTGCCACTCGCCGCGAAGTACTGTGCGTCTCGCGGATCACCCCGTCGAACCAGAATGGTGTCGAGCGTGGTTCCAATCGCCAGGTCGCCACCGCGGCCAGCTGGCCCGTGGAACTGGAAATAGAAGTTCGTCTCCGACGCGGTCGATGTGAACGCCCCGAAGTAATTTCCAGCATCGCTCGCAATGCCCTGCTGTGCCTCCGCGAGCGCGGATGCGTATGCAGCGGCACCTCTCACTTCGGCCGTGTGCATGAAGAAACGAGCCTTGAGTGTGTGAGCCATCGCCGCCCAGAGAGCGGGATCACCGCCGTAGACGAGATCCGCACCCCCGGGGCCGACGTTTCCAGCGGCGGTCGAGTTAATGTTCGCGATCCCGGCAGACAACACCGTCTGCACCGAATCGTACACAACAAACTGATCGTCGAGGGTGGGATTCGAAGTCCCGGTAATGGCCTCTTTGTAGACGAGATCCCCGAAGAGATCAGCGCCCGTACCCATCAAGGCTCCCTCCTCCACCTGCGCGATTCCGACGTAAAGCGAATCACCTACCAGCCTCGCGCCGGTCTGGAGCTTCTTGATGTCGACCAGCCCGCCCGAGGTGTAAAGCGCCGCGTGTGTGCCGTTGGTCGTAGTTGGATCGTGCGAATAAGTCGCGTCTAGCGCGCCATACTGATTCGCAACCCCGTGGAACTGCTGAGCCAGAATGCCAGTGAGGCGCGCGGGATCGCTGCCCCAATAAGCCCAAAGATTTTCCTGCGTCGCGACAAAATACTGATCGTTTGTCGCTACGATCTGGCGGTTCGGATCGGTGCTCGTTTCACCGCCCGTCAGGAAGTTGTTGCACCCCCCG
>DASWBG010000116.1:0-2035 GCA_036390715.1 Gemmatimonadaceae bacterium | reverse complement strand
ATTTGGTGACGACCTCGCCGCCGCCGCGGAAGTGGACTCCTATCCTGTGGTCCCGATCTACCAGGACCGGCAAATCACCAAGCTCGGGCCGGAACGGGCACGATAGGCCGTCCGAGTCCGCGCTCGCGCGCGAGATTCGTGGGATCGTCCTCCTTCTCTTCGGAATTTTCCTCGCCGGCGCACTCGCCGCCGAGGGCTACACCCAGCTCCATGGCAACGGCAACGTAAAGGGAAACTTCGGCTGGATCGGAGCCTTGCTCGCGAGTCCGATCGCCCTTTTTCTTGGCTGGCCGGCCGCTGCGCTCCTTCCAGTCGCACCTGCCGCCCACGCTCTTCGGCTCTTCGGACGTCTGGGCGAGCGCAAAGACAGATCGTGGATGGTTTTCCTCCTTGGAATGGTCTTCCTGCTGCCGATCATTTTCGGACTGGCTCAGGGAGGAGTACGTGAGGCGACCGCGCTGGCGGGAATCTGGGGTGCATTTGCCGCGTTCTACGTGCTGCAGTTTGCGGGAGCAGCTGGCGCATGGATTCTCATGGCGATCAGCCTGAGCGTGCTCATGGCCGCCACGCTGTCGTGGAATCCGATCCGCGTGGTCGTCGCGAAGCGGGTGAGAACGCTCGAGGATTATGTGCCGCCCACTCCCGCCGAGCGTGCGGGGCTCGATCCCGCGAAGGAGATCGTCGTTCCGGGTCCCGCGGCGTCGGCGTCTGTTGTTTCAGGCGCGCTGCTCGAGCCCGATCCGGAAGAGATGCCGCAAGTCAACCACTCGCTCATGGATGACGCACTCGCCGAGCAGCCGCTCATCCCGATCGAGAAGAGACGCGAGAAGAAGAACAGGGCATCGCAGGCCGCCGCGCACGCTGAAAAAATCGGCGCAGCTATCGATGCCTTCGAGGGCGACACGCTCTCCTTCACCGATGAAGATCTTCCATCGCCCGAGCTGCTGACGCCGCCACCGCCGCGCAATGTCGACCTCGGGAAGCGCGAGCTCGACGCGATGGGCATCAAGCTCATGGATGCGCTGCGAACGTTCCGGGTCGAGGGCGATCTGGTCGGACGCACGACCGGGCCCGTCGTGACCCAGTTCGAAGTCGCGCCCGCCGCCGGAGTAAAAGTTCGCCAGATCGCGAATCTATCCAACGATCTCGCGCTGGCGATGCGCGCGCAGAGCATCCGCATCGTTGCTCCAATTCCGGGGAAGGGTGCCGTCGGTGTCGAAGTCCCGAATCCAACTGCCGAGATAGTGGCGTTCCGCGAGCTGATCGAGTCGCGGGAGTATCAGAACATTCGCGCGGCCCTGCCAATTGCACTCGGGAAAGATCTCGAGGGACGACCGGTTATCGCCGATCTGGCGAAAATGCCCCACCTACTGATTGCCGGGGCGACAGGATCGGGAAAATCGGTGTGCATCAACACGTTGATCACCAGTCTCGTCTACCGGCACACGCCGACGACGCTGCGTTTTCTGATGATCGATCCGAAGATGGTCGAGCTCTCCGTCTACAACGTGCTCCCGCATCTCAGACACAAAGTCGTCACCGACAATCGCGACGCGGCCGCCGTTCTTAAGTGGGCGGTGCTCGAGATGCAGGATCGTTACGAGCTGCTCGCCGCCAACGGCGCGCGCAACATCCAGGATTTCAATCGGAAGGTCCTGGACGGAGCGAAGCTCAAGAACGCCAAGCGAAACGAAGTGGCGTTCGAGGATCTCGAGTACAAGGGCGGAATCGTCCCTTACATCGTGCTGATCATCGACGAGCTGGCGGATCTCATGATGACGGTGCAGGGGGAGATCGAAACGCCGCTGGCGATGCTCGCGCAGAAAGCGCGCGCGATCGGAATCCACCTCATTCTGGCGACGCAGCGTCCGAGCGTGAACGTCATCACGGGCCTGATCAAGGCGAACTTTCCCAGCCGCATCGGATTTCGCGTGGCGTCGCAGGTCGACAGCCGTACGATCCTCGATGGCATCGGCGCCGAATCACTGCTCGGCAACGGCGACATGCTGTTCATTCCGCCGGCGAAATCGGAGCC
>DASWBG010000115.1:0-78220 GCA_036390715.1 Gemmatimonadaceae bacterium | reverse complement strand
GTGGATATTCAGGTTCGGAGTCTTGAGCTTCGTGAAGAGCCGGAGCCACAACGGGAGATACATCTCCTGCGCGCGCGCGCCGGTGATGTCACCGAGGTCCATGACCTCCTTCCAACCGAATCCCGTCTTGAGGAGGTCGATCACCTCCGCCTTCGCCTTGGCGTCGTTTCCGGAGACGAACATCGTGTGGACGCCGGGGATCAGCGACGGCTCGACCATTACAGCAACGGTCACGGTGTTGAGCGATTTGACGACTTTCGCGGTTGGAAATGCACGCTGAATCTGCTCGCCGATCGAATCTGTATTGCAAACTGAGAGCGTAGGCGGCATTCCTTTCGAGAAATCGAGCGGGTTCGAGACGTCGACCAGAATCTTTCCTTGAAGGTTCTGTGCTCCAGCTGCCCTCAGGGCGTCGAGCGACACCATGCCCGGCGTGCAGTTGAAGACGATCTCCGCATGTGCCGCGGCATCAGCAAAGGTTCCTTCAGACGATTTGCTGCCGGTTTCCTTGACCCAGCCCCTTGCCTTCTCACCTCCGGCCGCGCGCGATCCCATGCGCACTTCGTGACCAAGCTTCACGAGCTTGGCTCCCAACGTCTTGCCGACTACGCCGGTTCCGAGAATTCCGATTCTCATGGGATTGAAATCAATACAAGCTTACATGGGATGCCAGCGGGTCAGTACTTCAAACCGCCGGATTCTGCGAATTCCTTCATCATCCGTTCCTGTTCCTCGGACAGCTTCTCAGGAACCTGGATCGATACCTCGACGATCAGATCGCCTTTCTTCTCGCCCTTCTGGATTCCCTGCCCTCGCACGCGGAATCGTTTCCCCGATGGAGTTCCCGGCGGAATCTTGATCGCGACTTTTTTCCCCGCGAGCGTGCGTACGCTGATCTTGGTGCCAAGCGTCGCTTGCGCAATGTTGAGCGGCACGGTAGCGATCACGTCGAGTCCGTCGCGCCGATAGAATTTGTCGGCGAGCACGTTGAAGGTGATGATGAGATCACCCGCCGGTCCTCCCTGCGGTCCTTTGCCGCCCTGTCCCTTCAACCTGATCTTCGAGCCGGTGTCGACGCCTGCAGGGACGTTGATCAAAACCTTTCGCTTGGCACGGACGTCGCCGGTGCCATGACACGTCGGACACGCCTCGGTCGGAACCTGTCCGCGACCAAGGCACACCGGACACGTGCGATTCACGGCAAAGCCGCCCTGCCCAAACGAGATCACACCGCGACCGTTGCACTCCGGGCAAATCTTGAGCGACGCCCCGGGAGCTGCACCCGTACCGTGGCACGTGGGGCACTCTTCGCTAACCTCGAGATCGATCGGAACCTTTCCACCACGCGCGGCCGTGCGGAAGGGAATATCGAGCGTTGCCTCGACCGTTTGCCCCTTCTCAGGTCCGCGTTGACGCGCGGTCTCGCGCGTGTCACCGCCACCGAACATCGAGCTGAAGAGATCGCCCAGCCCGCCGAGGCCGCCGATGTCGAAGTCCTGGAAGTTGATGGTCGGTCCGCCGCCACCGGCACCTCCATATGCTCCAGCGCCGCGCGACGATCTGCCGCCGCCTCCAAATCCACCGAATCCACCACCATCGAAGGCGCCGAGCCGGCGCATCTCGTCGTACTGCTTCCGTTTCTCGGGATCGCCTAAGACGTTATTCGCCTCCGAGATCTCCTTGAAGCGCTCCGCTGCCTTCGGGTCTGCCGCGTTGGCGTCGGGATGGTGCTTCTTCGCGAGCTTGCGATACGCCTTCTTGATCTCGTCCTGGGAGGCGCTGGAGCTTACGCCGAGTACGGAGTAGAAATCTTTCGTCGGTGGCATGGACGGTCAGCGCGGGCGCGCGGTCAGCCGTTCCACTGCTTCACTACCACCCGCGCGGGTCGAAGAAGCTGGGACTTGAAGAGGTACCCGGGCTGATAGACGCGCGAAACGACGTGATCGTCTTCTCGCGCTGACGTGGGCTCTGTTGCAACCGCTTCGTGCAGCGCCGGGTCGAAGGTCTCCCCGACGGGATTGATTACCTCGAGCCCGGCGTTGCCGAGTGCTTTGAGCAGCTTTTTCTCCACCATGTCTACGCCCTGTACGATCGTCCCGGCGTCGGTCGTAGCGGGGTCGACGTGCGCGAACCGCGCCACGTCATCGAGCGCTTCGACCAGTTGTCGAACGAGATCGGCTTGGGCGCGGGCGCCAGCGTCCTGACGCTCTTTCGCGGCGCGCTTTCGATAATTGTCGTACTCGGCCGCAAGTCTAAGGTATTTGTCGCGCTCACCAGGCAGATCAGATTCCCCCCGGCTCGCGCTAGGGGTGGCGGATTCAGCTGCAGCGGTCGCTGCGCCTGAGTCGGCCGCCGGATCGGACGATTCGCTGAACGGTGGATCGCCGCCCTGGCCGTCACCCTGGCTCGCGGATCCTCCTGGCGCATAGTCGTCGGCCGAGCCCATCGCATCCTGATCCGGAGGTGAGGGGTTCTCGCCTTTCTTTCTCGAGTGTCTACCCATGTGTCTAAGTTAACCGTTTGAGAGAGAACGCCGCACCATCTCCAGCGCCGCCTGGGCAGCCCGCTGCCTGATCTCCGCGCGATCTCCAACCATATGGAAGCGCCGTGCCTTGGCGTCGGTTCCATGTACACTAATCCAAACGAGCCCGACAGGTTTGTCCAAGGTACCACCACCGGGCCCGGCAATCCCCGTCACCGAAACCCCGATGTCGGCAGCCATTCTTTCGCGAACACCCGACGCCATCTGCAGCGCCACCTGCTCGCTCACTGCTCCGTAACGTTCGATGTCTTCGCCGCGGACGCCGAGCGCTTCCCGCTTCACGTCATTGTGATAGGCGATGATGCCGCCAAGAAAGACATCGCTCGACCCTGGAATGTTCGTGATTCTCTCGCCCAGCATCCCACCGGTGCAGCTCTCGGCGACCGCGAGCGTGAGCCCGAGAGAACGGCATTTGTCGAGCACGACTGCCGCGAGGTCCGCATCGTCTTCTCCATAGGCGTACGCCGATACCCTGGCCCGTAGTTTCAGTATTGCTTCCTTTGCGAGCTTCTCCGCGCGGGCTCGGGGCAATCCCTTCACCGTGACCCGAAGATCGACGCCCGCGACCCCAGGCAGGTAGGCAAGGGGAAGCGATCCCAGCTCAGTGCCGGCCTCCCCCAGGAAATTCGGTCCCAGCAGCTCCGCGATCGCCGACTCAGCGATGCCGGTCGTCCGCAGCGTTCCGGAGAGAATGACGCTCTCCGAACCCTTCGCCTGCGACTTGATGGCCGGCACCAGTTCCTCGGCGAGCATTCCACGCATCTCGCGGGGGACGCCCGGCATCATTGCAACCCATCGACCCTTTTCATCCTCGAGCCAGATCCCCGGTGCCGTACCATGACGGTTGGCGAGAATCCGTGCGCCCTCGGGAATCTCCGCCTGCGTCCGGTTCGTCGCGGGGAAAGCGCTGTTGGGAAATCGCGTCCTCCACCGTTGCTCGAGGGCGGACATGATCTCCTCGTCCAGTTTCATCTTCCGGCCGAAGATCTTCGCGATCGCGGGCTTGGTGAGATCGTCGCTCGTGGGTCCGAGTCCACCGGTCGTTATCACGGCGCCGGTCCGGTCGAGCGCTTCGCGCACCGCACTTGCGATCCTGTCGGCCTCGTCGCCGACAGTGGTGCGACGAACGATCTCGACGCCGGCCGCCGCCAGGGTGCGCGATATGTGCGCGGCGTTCGTATCTATCGTGAAGCCGAGGAGGAGCTCGTCACCAATGGTGATCAGCTCGACCTGGAGAGAGCTCAAGGTGCGAATACCCCGGCGTAGCGCCGAAGATAGATGCCGAGAGAGAAAAGCGTGAGGAATACTGATGCGACCATCGTGATCGTTCCGACGATGCCATTGAAGTTAGCGAACGCGCGCCAGGCGGCGCTGGTCCACAATTCGGCTCTCGCCAGCGTCGCCGCAAAAAACCAGAAGTAGGCGGAGCCGACCCAAACCGATTGGAACCCGGTCTTCCATTTCGCAATCGGTATCGCCGAGATGACGACGCCGCGACGCGCGGCGGCGTGGCGGAAAACGGTCATGAAGATCTCTCGGCCGATTACGATTGCCACTATCCACCATGGCAGTCCGACTGGCCCAAAGGGAGTTGCAAACTGTAGTCGGGCAGCGTCGATGCTCTCGGCGCGCGTGGGAACCAGCGGGTCGTTGGGTGGCGCCATCAGCACGAACATCGGAATCAGTGTCGCGAACAGGAGCAACTTGTCGGCGAGCGGATCGAGGAGCCGGCCAAGATCCGTGATGAGATTACGCGTGCGCGCCAGCTTCCCGTCGTAGTAGTCGGTCACCGCCGCGATGATATAGAGAACGAATGCGGCGAGTCTCGCGCCAGGCGACGCAATGAAGGGCAGTGCTGCGATGAATGGCGCGGCGAGTATCCGGCCGGCCGTGATCGTGTTCGGGAGGTTGAGGTTCACCCGCCGGTTCCCGGGCCGCTAGGCGAGCGCCTTCAACACCAGCTTGCTCACAGCCTTGAGCGTGTCGAACACGCCGTCTCCGTTTACCGCGATCGCCTCGAAATACGGAGCCCTCTCCACCCACTCGCCGCCCGACACCTGCTCGACGAGGTTCTGCCCGGCGTGGTACGGGTCGGGCTGGACACGATGCTTGCTCGCGTCTTCCACTTCCCAGCCGGGATTGAGAGCAGCCTGGAGATCCTCGATCGGAGCGGCATTGGCGAGATCGCGCTTGTTGTACTGGATCACGAACGGCATTTGCGTGAGGTCGTATCCGTACTCCGCCATGTTGTCGTAGAGATTCTGCATCGACTCGAGGTTTGCTTCCATCCGCTCTGCTTGCGAATCGGCCACGAAGACGATGCCGTCCACATTCTTGAGAATCAGCTTGCGGCTGGCGTTGTAGTAGACCTGACCCGGTACGGTGTAGAGGTGGAACCGCGTTTTGAACCCGCGAATGGTTCCCAGATCAACGGGGAGGAAATCGAAGAAGAGCGTACGCTCGGTCTCGGTCGCGAGAGATATGAGTTTTCCTCGCGTCTCCGGCTTAACCTTGCCGTACACGTGCTCGAGATTCGTGGTTTTGCCGCCTAGACCGGGACCATAGTAAACGATCTTACAGTTGATCTCGCGCGAGGCGTAGTTGATCATCGACACGGCTAGCTCTTCCTCACCAGTTGAAGAGTTTGTCGATCTCGTCATCCGCGCCACGGAGCAGATGCTCCTCGGGCGCGGCGCCGTTGCGTCCGCGAGAGAATACACGATCGATCAGTAGCGTCAACTCCTCAATCTCGCCTTTCATCCTCAAACGGACGAGCCCAACAGTCGTACGCGAATCGAAGATTATTACCAATAGCAGCCGCCGAGCGATGTCCGCGACGTAGATGGATTCCTTTTCACCCTGATGAAAGAGGCTCGAGAAATCGCTTTCGCCGACCAGCTTCGCCAGTTGATCGTTGGCGCTATAGTCCGCAGCGGTGAGCGTTGCGAAAGCCGTCGTGTCCAATCCCGTCGCGTCACCGACGGTCGTCACGAGCTGGCCGGAACGATCGACCAGAAGCGCGCAGATCGATTTGGTTTCGCCCAGAAAGCGGTTCAGGGATTCAGTTATTCCGGTGAAGTCGTCCTGAGTGAACGACCAGTTGGCCGTGCTGGCGGTCATCGTCCCCCGGTCACAGCGTCGCCTCGAGTCGCTTGAGCATCCTCACTCCGCGCTCGCGGAGAATGGAGCGCGGCTCCCAGGCCACGTATTCGCGAAGCAGCTGAGCGGTATTCACCGACGGCCGCGCGCGAAGGTATCCGAGCGCGGCGACGCGGCGGAACGTGTGGCGGGAAAACAGGTTGCGGCGGTACTGGCGCTGCAGACTACTCCAGATCAGGCTCCCGGCAGCCATTCCGCCCAGAAACCCCACCGCCACGAAGCTCGCGCGCTGTTTGCTCACATTGCCCTCCTGGCGGTCAACGCTTGGGCAATGGTCACGCCATCCGCGTATTCGAGATCGCCCCCGACCGGAAGTCCCCTCGCAATTCTGGATATCGTGAGGGGGTAACGGGCCAGCTTGCGCTGCACGTACAGCGCGGTGGTCTCGCCCTCTATGCTCGGATTGGTGGCAATTATCACTTCGCGGACGACTCCAGCCGACACTCTGGTCTCCAGCTGCGGTATGGTGAGATCTTCGGGTCCGATGCCATCCAACGGGGACAAGCGACCTCCCAGGACGTGATACACGCCCCGGAACTCGCCAGACCGTTCGATCGCCCCGATATCGGATGCTTCTTCTACTGCGCAGATGACTCCCGTGTCCCTGCGCGCGTCACGGCAGATGGAGCACAAATCCTCCTCTGTCAGATTGAAGCACTGGGGGCAAGGCCGGACCTTCTCCGCCAGGGTGGTCAGCGCCGCGGCCAGGTGTGTGGCTTGTTCGGGCGACTGCTTCAGAAGATGATATGTCAGGCGGAGCGCCGTCTTCCGCCCGATCCCGGGCAGCTTCGAAAGTTCGGCCGCGAGGTCGTCGATAGCTCCCACGCTAAAACGGAAGTTTGAAGGGGAGGTTGAGGCCACCGGTCAACTTACTCATCTCTCCCTGTGCGAGCTCGGCTGCCTTCTTCTGCGCCTCGTTGACAGCCACCAGAACCAGATCCTCGAGCATCTCGACGTCCTTCGGATCGGCGACGGTGGGATCGATCTTGACCCGGGTGATGGTGCCCTTCCCGTCGGCCTCGACGGTTACCATCCCGCCACCGGCTGCCGCCGTAACAGTCTGCTTTTCCAGCTCGGACTGCATCTGCTGCATCCGCGCCTGCATCTGCTGCGCTTGCTCGAAGATCTTCGTGAAGTCTGCCATGCTCTGGATCAGGATTGAGTTAATCGAGGAGCTCGAGATCGAGCTCGTCGATGGCCGCGCCAAGCGCTGGATCCCTTTGGCGGAGCATTCCGATGCGCTCCTCCTTCAAGGCCTCCGGTGTCATTCGGCTTCGATTCGAATCCTGTGCCGTGGTTTCCATCGCGCGCTTCATTTCGCGGAGCTGCCCCTCATTGACGGGCGCAGCGGACGGCTTCGGAGTGACAGTGGGGGGAAGCGCGTTTGGTGCATCGAGCTGAGGGGGATACCCGGGTCGCGTCGAAGGACGTTGGGCCGTTCGCGCAACCGACGCCTGGGGCGGCTGCGTCCGCACCGATCCGCTGGGCACCTCGGCTCTTTGGGTTCCCGGTGTCGATTCCCCACCCAGACCCTTTAGCAGATCCTCGAGCGCGACGGTGCGATCCAGAAGCGCCATGCGAACCAATAACATCTCGATAAGAAGCTGCTGCTGCGAGCTTTTCTTGAACGTCGGCTCCAATGCGTTGACCGCGCTAAGCATCCGGAGAAGATCGCCAGCGGTGAAGAGATCCCGTCTCTCTCTGAGGGCAGCCGCAGCGGTCGCCGAGACGCCCTCGGCTTTCCCATTCAGGACGACGGTGAGCTGAGCGCGAAGGATATCGGCGAAGCCGGAGAGAAACACCCCAAAATCCACGCCCGCATCGGCCAGCTTGTTCACCACCGTGAAGACTTCGCCCGCACGGTGTCCGGCGATAATGTCGACGATCGCCAGAAACTCATCCTCAGGCACGAGGCCCAAAGCTTCGCGGACACGCTCGGCGCTCACCTCTCCCTCACCGATTGATATCACCTGGTCGGTGAGACTCAGAGCGTCGCGCATGGAACCATCGGCGGCGCGCGCGATCATCGACAGCGCGTCATCGGAGGCCTTCACTCCCTCGTTCTCCAGGACGGTCGAGAGCCGGCGGATAATGTCGGCGAGTCCAATGCGTTTGAGATCGAACCGCTGGAGGCGGCTGAGAACGGGTGCGGCTGCCTGCGCAATTTTCTGCGGCTCGGTCGTCGCGAAGACGAATACGACCCGCGGCGGCGGCTCCTCCAGAATCTTGAGAAGCGCATTCCACGCTTCTCGCGTCAGCATGTGCGCCTCGTCGACGATGTAGACCTTGAAGCGATCATCGCCGGAAGGAGCGTACATCGCGCGCTCGCGCAGATCGCGCGCATCGTCGACGCCGCGATTCGATGCGGCATCGATCTCCACTACGTCCAGACTCGACGATCCGCTCCAGATCCGCTGGCACGAGATGCATTCTCCGCACGGCTCGCCGTCGTCGCGCTTGTTCTCGCAGTTCAGCGCCATGGCGAGCACGCGGGCGAGCGTCGTCTTGCCCACTCCACGCGGTCCGCAGAGAAGGTAGCCGTGCGCAACTCGTCCCCTGGCGATGGCGCCACGCAGCGTGTTCGACACGTGCGACTGGACAGCTACGTCAGCGAAGCGCTTTGGGCGGTATTTGCGGGCGAGTGCGAGAGACATTGCTAGGCGGGAGTACCCCAGGTCTTACGGAGCAACGTTAGACACCGCATGCCGCTGCTACCTTCGGGGTCCTGACGGAGTTAGCGGGCTCACGCCCTCCGGGACCTGGGGCACCCTAAATATACCACTCGAACTAAGGATTGAGGACTGCGGGCCAACTGCAATTGCGGATCGCAGACTGATTGCGGATTGGGGGACTAACTGCGAGCTGCGAACTAACTGCTGAGGACTGCGAGCTAACTGCTATTTCAAATTGCGGACGAATTGAGGACTGCGGACTTACTGCGAACTGCGGACTACCGCCGCAACATTCCGCATTTGTAGTTAGTCCTCAATTCGCAATTAGTTTCCCAATCCGCAGTCAGTCTGCGAGTCGCAATTGCAGTTGGCCCGCAGTCCTCAGCCGTTAGCTTCCAGAAGAAAGGCCCCGCCATTTCTGACGGGGCCCTGGACCTCACTTCACCGGAGGCGCTCGCGCCCAGTAGGTGAGTTAGTGCTTCTTCACCGTAACGGTCGGAGTCTTGATCTTCGCGGAATCCATCTTGACCTTCGGGACCGCAACCGTTGTGGTCTGGGTGCCGACGTCGACTGTCGGCGTGTGAATCGTGTCCGTCTGCGTTCCGACGACTGGCTTCTCAACCTGGTACTCCCCTTCTCCCGTCTTCTTGCAAGCCGAGATCGAGACTGCGGCCAGTACGGCCGCGACAACTGCTACCTTGCGCACGATACGCCCTCCCCCTCGAAAAGGTGTTCGCCGGAAGACCCGGCAACATCGCCAATCATACTCAATCCTCAAACGCCTCACGCTGCTTCTTCCGCACGCGTCGAAGCTCGTATACCTGTGCCACTTCACCGCCTATGATGAAGATGAAGGAGGCGTAGTAGACCCAGATAACGGTCAAAACCAATGCAGCGACCGTGCCGCTATAGAACGAGCCGGGGTTAAAGGAGCGCACATAGGCCGAAAAAGCCCGTTTTGCCACCTCCAGCATGACGCTCGTGAACAGCGCGGCGATGAGCGCTGTCTTCCAACGGATTTTTCGGTGCGGCAGGAACTTGTACAAACAGAAGAACATTGTCGCTATGAAGGAGAACGCGAGCAGTTGGCCGAGGTTGTATTCCAGCTGTCCCATCAGCTCCTTTCGAATGCCCAGGTCGGCTAGAACCACCACGCCCCGCGTGGTCGCGATCGCCAGATAGGCGCTGAGCACTGTATAGGCAACGAGGAGCAGGCTCGAGACAAGCGTCATCTCGATGTCGAAGATCTTGCCCGCGATTATGCCGCGATCGGTGTCGATGTCGAAGATCGCGGCGAGAACCGTTCGCAGGGATCCGAAAAGGCGGGTCGAGAACCAGATGAAGCCAATGGCGCTGTACACCCCGAGCGAGCCGCGCCGCTTGATGACCTGGTTCAGGATGTCCGCCGCCGGCCCCGAGTCCCCCGGCGGGTGAGGTGGAAGGAATTTGTCGACGATGGTGAGTACTTCCGCCGACGTCGTGTCGGGCGACTGATTGAGCAGATACACGAGGGCAGTCGCAAGCAGCAGGAAGAATGGGACGGCGGCGAGGAGAATGTTGAAAGCAATTCCGCCCGCCAGAAAGAAAACGTTGTCCTCGCCGCTGTTGTCCCAGACTCGCTTCGCGTAATCGCGAAGCAGCCAGCCGAGCCGGGCCGCGAGCCCGCGCTCAGGCACTAGATGTCTTTGTACGCCGCTTTGCTTTCGGCGATGCGCTGCTCCAGCTCGCCGCGCGCTTCACGAGCCGCAACTCGCCCGGCGTGGAACGCGTTCGACACCCGTCGCTTCTTGTCGTCGACTGCCTCGAGGGTCGCGTCGATGCGCTCCCCGACGGTCTCGCGGACTTCGTTGAACTTGTCCGCGACCGTGCCGCTCACATCCTCGACGAGATCCTGGGCGGCTTCCTGCGCCCGGCGTGCCCTTCGCGCGATACCGCGACGAGTCTCTTCGCCTGACTGTGGAGCGAAGAGGAGTGCTGCTCCAGCGCCAAGGGCGAGCCCGATGAGGAAGGGACCAATTCCAGCTTCGCGTCTTTCGACGATGACGTAAGGCTCAGGGTAGTATGGCTCGTCGTCATCGTACCAGTCGTTCTCGCTCATTCCCTTCCTCCGCGTCGTTAACGCCTCTTGGGCTTGGCCTTGGCGTGGCTCGCCGACGCTCTGGCCGGAGGCTTCGCACCCTTCCCGGCTGGTGCCGGAGAATCGGCCGCTTTGGCGGCACGTTGCGCGCCATTGGCTGTACTCGCCGCTTGTCCCTCGCTAGCCTGTCCATTGAGGAGCGACGTAATCTCCGCGCGAACATCGGCAGGCGTCATTCCCACCACGGTGGCCGTCCTCGCATAATCGCCATTCGTCGACGCAAAGGCGCGAAGCACCAGCTGACGACGGGTATCGGCGAGCGTCGCTCCGGGTGGAACCGTCATCGCAGTATTCACCTCGTGGCCGCGACGCAGGTGACGAGGCATGATGTCCGCTGCCTTGATCTTGTCGGAGCGGCTCATGATCACCGCACGCTCGACCGCGTTTTTCAGCTCACGAACGTTGCCCTGCCAGTTGTGCGACAGAATCCATTCCCACGCCTCATCGTCGAAGCCGGTCATCGGCTTGCCATTCTGGTCGGCGAAGCGCGCGAGAAACTCGTTCGCTAGCAGCTTGACGTCGCCGATGCGCTCCCGCAGCGGCGGCAAGAACAGCTCGACAACGGCGAGACGATAATACAAATCCTCGCGGAGATCGTTGTCCGCCAGCGCTTTCTGCACATCTCGATTGGTCGCGGCAAGAATACGAATGTCCACTTCGATCTCTTTCTTGCCGCCGAGTCGTCTGATCGTTCTCGACTCGATCGCCCGCAGGAGCTTCACCTGGATGTCGGGTGGCATCTCCGCCACTTCATCGAGGAAAATCGTCCCGCCGTCGGCCATCTCGAACGCGCCTGGCTTCTCGTTGGTCGAGCCGGTAAACGCTCCCTTCTCGTGCCCGAATAGCTCGTTCTCGAGAATATCCTTTGGAAGCGCAGCGCAATTGAGCGCGAAGAACGGACCCTTCGATCGCTCGCTCTTGGCGTGGATCGCGCGCGCGACGAGCTCTTTGCCCGTGCCCGACTCGCCGAAGATCAACACACTGGCAGTCGAAGGGGCGACGGCTTCGATGATCTGATACACCGCGCGCATTTCTTCTGACTGCCCGGTCAGCTCGCCGAAGTGTGTGAGTCCCTCGAGCTTGGACGACAGCTCGCGGTTTTTCTGCTGCACGTTGAACTTCTCGAGGGCCTTCGGAATGAGCGCCTTGAGACGATTCAGTTTGTCGGCGGTGAGCGGCTTTTCGACGTAATCATATGCGCCTTCGCGCATCGCCTGCACGGCCGAATCGACTGTCGCCTGACCCGTGACGATGATGCACTCCGTCGGAATCGCGCGGAGCTGCAGCTCTTTCAGCAGCGCGAGTCCATCGACCTTGGGCATCTTGAGATCAGCGAGCACGACGCCAAAAGCCTCGGCGCCGAGTGCGTCGAGAGCCTTCTGGCCATCGATGGCAACGGCAACCTCGTAACCCTCATCGCGCAAAATCGCGCTCAGCCCCTCTGTGATAGAACGGTCGTCGTCCGCGATGAGAACCTTGGGCTGCTTCATCTCAGTCTTTGGAATGGCTTTTTCCTTCGGGCAAGATTGTTAATATAACGCTCGGGCCATGCTGCTCGACCGCTACGCCGACACGGCTTGCGAGGCGTTCGATATCGGACACAACCGCGGCCGCGCCATCACCATAAATCATTAGCTCTATTCGACTTCCAGCGCCATGGCCGCCACCGGCAGCCTTCAGTGTTCCGGGCGTCGACGAAGTCAGCAACGGGCCGACCAGGGCAAGCAATCCATCCGCCAGCGCGCTCGCCTCTCCCACCTGAGCCGACGCGCGCTCGGCGAAGGATGTGAGCTCCAATGGCGATCCTTCGCGGCCCAGTCTGCTACGCACGACTTCGACATTTACGGCAACACCGTTGAGAGCGTTCCGGAGCTCGTGCCCCGCCCGCCGGATTATCTCGCGAACCGCTTGAGGAGATTCCTTTGGCTTGCGACGAGTGTCAGTCACTCAGATCCGCGTCGTCCGGCGCCGCTTCCACCATGACGAGATCGGGATGCGGCTGCGGCTTGTGTTGCTCGACGGGCTTCACGAAACGATCGACTGTCTCCCGGGTGTTGACCACCGCCAGCTGAGTGAACAGAAAGCTGAACTTCTCGTCATACTCGCTGGCGAGACGGGCCTTCACGTCGGCCGGGAGATCCCAGAATCTTTTCTTGAAGGGGCCAATCGCCTTCTTTCGAGTCTTGTAAATGAACTGTTCCTCACTATCAGTCGGCTTGCGTTCGTCCTTCGCGTTCACGTGCAGCCACTCGTAGATCTCCTTGCGGAGCGCCTCCGGGATGTTGTCGAACAACATCGTCTGGAAGTTCGTGGCGAGGTGGATCTCAGCGGTTTCCGTGAGTGGGAATTGGTGAAATGCGCTGTCGGGAAGCGTCGAGGCACCGTGCTGAACCGCGCCGGCCAGGCCGTACTTCTCACGCGCGACCTTCGATAGGCGCGCCAGCGTGTCGAAATCGATCTTGACATCGGCGATGCTGCCATCGGCGAGCACGACGCCGCCGTGCGTCGTTCCGGACTGAACGCTGATCTTGGACAATCCCTCGGTGCCAGGCGCGCGCTTCGCGAGCATCTCGTTGAAGCCGTCCATGTAAGTGACGAGCTCTTCGACAGTCGAGTTCTCGGTGCCGACTTCGCCGATCTCCCCGCCAATCGAGATGTTCACGCCCCGGGGCTGCAACCCTCGCACTGTCACCGCGAGCTCGACTCCCTGTTCGTAGTTCGTGCGCTGCTGGTCCTTGAGCGTGGGCTTCGAGAGATCCACGAGCGTCGAAGTATCGACGTCGATGTTGTAAAAGCCCGCCGCGATCGCTTCGCGCGCGAGCTGCTTCACGCCGTTCACTTCGGTGACGGGATCAACAGCGAATTTCTTGGCATTGACCTGGAAGTGGTCGCCCTGGATGAAGATTGGCCCACGAAACCCCTCGCGGAGCGCGGCCGCGAGCATGACGGCCACGTATTCGGCAGGACGCTGATCGGTATACGCGATCTCCGACCGGGCGATCTCCAGGATGAGCGCTCCGACTTTTAGTCTTACGGCCGATCGAAAAATTGAGCGGGCGGTATCGTAAGCCATTCCGCGAATGTTCATCGCGGGAACCGTGAAGCCGCCGGTAAGTCCTCGGCCGCGGGCGAGGTAGAGATCGTGAATCGACGAGGGCTGCACGCCCACGGCCTGTCCAATCTCCCAGATCAGCCAGCGTGCGTCCTCGCGATCATCGGGCTCTCCGAATACCGCCGTGTACACCAGCTTGTCCATCGCCGGAGACGCGATGGCAGACTCGTCGTGAACAGTCACACGACCGTCGAGGACGGTTACCGCTTTATTGAATGGATTCGCAAACATTTATGTCAGAAACTCGTTTGGGTTTAGGGGTGCCGCAAGACGTCCCGCGGCGTGCCCGGCCTGAGGAATGAAATTAACCGAAGACTACCGGCTTTGATATTCGTTAAGCCTCAGACCGTCCATCGCGCATCGCTCTTTGGCAGCGAGTCCCACTCCTTTTTTGCGGCGTCCGCGCCCGGCCGCCCCAGCAGGGCGTAGGCGAACTGTTTTCCGAGCTCCACGCCCGGCTGGTTGAAGGCGTCTATCCCGTACAGCTGTCCAGCGTAGGCCGTTGCGATCTCGAGCAGCATCATCAGCTGGCCGACGTGCCCTGCATCCACGCGGTCGAGATGAATCGTCATGTTCGGCCTTCCACGCCGCGCCAGCGCTCCGGCGGTGGCGCGCTGCTCGATGTCGATCAGCTCGCCCAGGGAATGGCCGGCGAGATAGCCGAGCTCTTTTACGTCCGAAAAAGCTGCCGGAATCTTGACGTCAGTCGCCCGCTCCTTCACAGCGACGAACGTCACGGTCTTGTCCGCCGGCCCTTCCATGAACAGCTGCACCTGCGCGTGCTGGTCCGTCGCACCGAGTGCTGCGAGCGGCGTGGATCCCACGGACGTGCCGTCCGGCCGCTTCTTTCCCAGACTCTCGGCCCAGAGCTGCACGAACCAGGCGGCAAAATCGCGCAATGGATCAGAGTACGGCATGAAGACCGCAATCGATTTTTTCAGCTGCGTGTCGGAGAGCCACTGTAGAATCGCGTACACGCCAGCAGGGTTCGCCCCAAGCTCGGCGCCGGCACAACGCCTGGCCATCTCACCAGCACCGGAAAGAAGAGACGGCACGTCGATGCCGATGAGCGCTGCGGGCAAGGTCCCGACGGGAGTCAGCACACTGAAGCGTCCGCCCACGCTCGGCGGAATGTCGAGCGCCGGCACCTTCAGGCGCTCTGCCAACGGCCGCAGCGCACCTTGCCTGGGGTCGGTGACGAAGACCAGGTGCTTCGCGACGTCCAGCTTTGCCGACGTGATTCGGTCGTGCACGATGAGGAACTGCGCCATCGTCTCGGCCGTCCCACCCGATTTGGATGTGACGATGAACAGTGTGCGAGCGAGCTGAAGACGTCCCAGAAGCGCGGCGATCGTCTCGGGATCGACGTTGTCGAGGACGTTGAGCCGTGGGTAGCCGCCTCGTGCTTTTTCATCGACCATGTTCCAGCCGCTTGGGCGGAGTGCGGTGCGCAAGGCAATGGGGCCGAGCGCCGACCCACCGATGCCCAGGATCACCACGTCGTCGTACTTGCCGCGGGCCGCCGCGGAGAATCTCGTAACCTGGTCGAGCAGCGTCTTATCGGCCGGCAGATCGACGAACCCAACCGTGCCAGTTGCTCGCAGCGAATCGAACGCGCGTTTCGCGTCCGCGAACTGCTTTCCGGCAGCAGTCCACGTTCTCTGGTCGATCCCGCCGGGCGAGATCATCATGTTGGAGTAATCGAGTTTCAGCGTCATCTCAATTGACGTGTACGGTCAGTCCGTCGAATGCAGGAGCGATACCGCGCGGCAGCTCAGCCTCCAATTCGGCGTGACCGGTGCGATGCGTGAGATGCGTGAGCCAGGTCTCGCGCGCGCCAATCTTCTGCGCGGCACTCACAGCCTCCGACACGCTCAAATGCGTCGGGTGCGGCTTGCGGAACAACGCGTTGAGGACGAGGACATCGACCCCGCGAAAGGCGCGCACCGCATCTTCCGGCAGTTCCTTCGCGTCGGTGATGTATCCAAGATTGCCGATGCGGTACCCATAAACGGAGATCGGGCCGTGTGGAATGGACACTGGCGTGACATCCACGTCTCCGATCCGAAAGGTTTGCCCCGGAAGAACCGGGTGGGAGCGCGCTTCGGGTTTGCTCGTCCCGGGGAGTGCCTTGATGGAATCGTCGAAGATGTAGGCAAAACGCTTGGCCAGTCTCGCCATCGAATCGGGCGGCCCGTACATCTCGATGGGACCATCGCTCCGGTCGGAGAGTGCGCGGATATCGTCGATTCCGTGGACGTGATCCGCATGATCGTGTGTGAATAAAATGGCGTCGACTGTGCTTACGCCCGCGGCGATCAGTTGAAGACGCAGCTCGGGCGGGGTATCGATGAGGATGTGCGTACCTCCATCCGTCGCGACCAGCGCGCCGACGCGGCTTCGCTTGTCCCGGGGGTCTGTCGACCTGCACACTTCGCACGCGCATCCGATCTGCGGGATGCCAAAGCTGGTTCCTGTCCCCAGGAAGGTAAGCTTCAGACGATCTCCACCTTGAGCAAATTGGTGGTCCCGGGCAGGTCGAACGGCACACCCGCGGTGACGATGATGCGGTCTCCATTCGACGCCAGCTCTCTTTGTACTACGACGCTCTTTGTCTGCTCCATCATCTCGTCGTAGTCGGCGCAGTGCGGCACCAGCGCTGGCACCACACCCCATACGAGAGCGAGCTGCCGGTACGTCCGTTCTTCGTCGGTGAGCGCCAGGATCGGAACCGGTGGCCGCTTCGACGCGACGACGCGTGCTGAAAACCCGCTCTTGGTGAAGACCACGACGAGAGGAGCGCCCAGCATGCCGACCGCCGCGACCGTCGCGGCGGCAATTGCGACTTCGGTCGTCACTACTCCATCGCCCTGCTCCGCGCCAGAGAAAGGAGCGACGGGTGGATGAGTCTCGATCTCCTTGATGATTCGCGTCATCGCCTCGACCGCGAGACGCGGATAAGCTCCCGCAGCGGTTTCGGCGGAGAGCATCACCGCGTCAGTTCCGTCCATGATCGCGTTGGCGACGTCGCTGGCTTCCGCGCGAGTAGGGCGCGGATGCTCGATCATCGACTCCAGCATCTGCGTCGCGGTGATGACCGGCCGGCCATACTTGTTCGCAAGGCGAATGATTCTCTTCTGCGCGCCTGGTACGGCTTCGAATGGGAGCTCGACCCCAAGATCACCACGCGCAACCATCACCGCATCGCTGGCGCGCACGATGGCCTCGATGTTCTGGAGGGCGACATCCTTCTCGATCTTCGCGACAACCAACAGCCACTTCGGAATCATTTTGCGCAGAGATTCGATGTCCTCCGCGCGCCTTACGAAGCTGAGCGCGAGGTAGTCCACCTCTTGATTCACCGCGAAGCGAATGTCGGCCTCGTCCTTTTCCGTGATCGATGGAGCCGAGACCTGAACGCCCGGAAGGTTCAACCCCTTGTGGCTTTTCAGCTCGCCGCCGTTCAGCACGCGCGCTTTTACGCGCGCATTCGCAACATCGAGAGCGACGAGCTCGAGCAGTCCATCGTCGATGAGGATTCTGTCGCCGACGCGAACGTCATGCGCGAGCTGGTCGTAGGTGACGGGAATCTCACCGTCTTTCTCCTCACCCTCGTGCACGAGCACTACGTCTTCGCCCACCCTGAGCGTTCTCGGCCTCGCGAGATCGCCGATCCTGATTCGTGGTCCCTGCAGGTCGCCCAGGATCGCGATCGGCTTTCCTGCCTCGTTCGCGAGTTGCCGAACCAGCGCAATCGTCGCTGCGTGCTGCTCGTGTGTCCCGTGAGAGAAGTTCACGCGGGCGACGTTCATCCCCGCCTCGATCAGGCCGCGGATCGCGTCATCGGTCGAGGTCGAGGGCCCAAGCGTGCAGACGATCTTCGTGCGGGGGGTGTAGATGCCGGTCACTTCCCGCCAGGTGCGAGTGAGCCGATCTTCGCTTCGAGCCCGCCGATGAGCTCGTCAAAAGATTTCTGAAAGCTGGCAATTCCTTCGACCAGGAGCTTCTCGGTGACATCCTTCATCGATATTCCAACCGCCTCGATCTCCTTGAGCAGGCCTTCCGCCGCCGCGACTTTCCTGTCGACCGTCTTCTCGACGACTCCGTGATCACGGAACGCCTCGATCGTGGCGGGCGGCATCGTGTCGACCGTATCCGGGCCGATCAGCTCTTCGACATACATCACGTCGCGGTACTCGGGGTTCTTGGTGCTCGTGCTCGCCCAGAGCGGACGCTGCACACGCGCTCCCTGCTTGACGAGCGCTTCCCAACGGGGTCCGGCGAACTTCTGCCTGAACAACCGGTACGCGAGCTTTGCGTTCGCAATGGCAGCGCGGCCCTTGAGCATCTTGAGCCTTTCTTTCTCCGGCGGCGAAGCCTTGGCGATCAGAGCATCGAGACGCTTGTCGATTTCAGTGTCGACTCTGCTCACGAAGAAACTGGCGACAGATGCCAGCCCATCGATCGGCTGGCGCGCCTTGACGCGATCTTCGAGGCCGGCCATGTACGCCTCGATCACCCGCTCGTGCGCCTGGATCGCGAAGAGAAGCGTGATGTTGACGTTGATCCCTTCTGCAATGAGACGGCGGACCGCAACGGCGCCTTCCGCTGTCCCGGGGACTTTCACCATCACGTTCGGACGATCGACCGTCTTCCAGAGACGTCGCGCCTCTTCGATGGTGGCATCGGCGCTGTGCGAGACTCCCGGTGACACTTCGATCGAGACGTAGCCATCGCCTCCGCGCGTCGAGCTGTAGACGGCCGCGAAATGGTCGCAGGCGTCGCGCACATCAGTGGTCTCGAGCAGCTCGAAGAGCTGCCACGTCGTGGGGCCCTTTTGCTCGGCCTCGATGATCTGGTCGTCGTAAGCATTGCTCGACGCCAACGCCTTCTGAAAAATCGTCGGATTCGACGTCATTCCGGTGAGCGCATCTTCGCGGATACGGCGATCCAGCTCGCCATCGTGCAGTATCCTGCGATCGATGCTGTCGAGCCAGATCGATTGGCCGATGTCGTGAAGGTCTTGTAATCTGTTCTTGGCCATGAAATATCCCCCTCTCGAATTCTAACGATCCCGACGCCCCGGCGCCTCTCTCTGTAAGCGCGGCGAAAGATTTGCTTGACTTCCGATTATGCAACCTCGTCGAATCTTCCTGCTCTCGCCCGCAAGCTCCAGCGGCAAGCGCGCCGCGCTGCTTTTCAATGACCGAGCCGACTTCGAACTCGCCAGAAGGGTCCGGACCGAAGCGGGGGCACCACTGGGCGAGGTGTTCAGCTTCCTGAGCGGACTCTATTTCAGGGGCAAACTGACTTACGCCCGGATTTTCGAAGAGCCTCCGCCGCGATGCGCCTCAGGGGTTCACCTTATTACCTCGACGGATGGGATCTGCTCACCGGCGGCAATGGTCACGCTCAGGGACCTGGAGCGCTTCGCGACCGTGCCGATCGACGCTGACGAAGAACGCTACAGGCTGCCGCTGGAGCGCGACGCCGAGACGCTGGCGGCCAAAATCGGTGCGAAGTGTGAGGTCGTTCTGCTCGGGAGCATTGCGACCGGCAAGTACGTGGACGTCCTTGAGCCAATCTTCGGAGCCCGGCTCCTCTTCCCGCGCGAGTTCCTCGGACACGGCGACATGGCACGCGGCGGAATGCTGCTGCAGCGCGCCACCTCGGGCGTCGAGCTCACCTACATTCCGGTTTCACATCCGTCTCGACTCGGAACCAGGGCGAAAAGAAACGCGCGTCCCGGGTTCGAAGCGAGCCTTGAAACAAATCCCTAGCGACCGACCCGCCAATCCGTCGAGAGCTCGGTGTTCCCCCACGCGAACTTCAGGACGCCGTGTGGAAAAGTCGTCGAAGGAGGATTCTCGATGGCGGGCACGAGCCAGAAGGTGAGGCTTTCGATGGGCTCCGCCAACGAGCGCGATCGGAGATCGATGCGCGCGAAATCCTGGGTCGGATCGTAGTCAGTGCCCCACTGCAACACCTGCTTGCTCACGACGAGCTTCCAGCCATTGCGTGTGGGGAGCGAGAAGAGCGTGTAGATCCCGCGTGGAATAAAGGTGTTCCCGAGTGTCAGGTCGACTTCGGTGCTGAGCTGGGTGGACATGTTGGCGCCCGTGCGCCAGACGCTGTCCCACGGAACCACACCAGGCATCCCGATGACACTTCGACCACGCAAATGCGGCTGGCCGTAATCGATGGCGATTTTGGCGGGCCCCGCCAAATTCAGGGCGCCGAACCATCCTCCTTCCAGCCTGTCCCACCGGCTGTCGATGAGTACTGCCACGGATGCGCGCGTGCTTGCGGTAGCTCTGGGAATTCGTGGCGCCGGCTGGGCTGGCTGAGTGGCCGGCGCGGGCGGCCTGGCGGGAATTGGTTGGCCCTGCGCGCCCAGATCAGCGGCGGTTAACACCAGCGCGACGAGGACGACAGATCGCGAAGCAATCATCCGGCTCTCCTGTTCAGAGTTTTCTGTTTAGGCGGAATCCACCACTCGACTCTCCGATGGCCGGGGCCTGACTTGAATCAGAACTCCCGCTTGCGCATCTCCTTGAAGAAGCGCTCGTGCTCCTGTCGTTCTTTCAGCGTCGCTTCGTCGGTCGGCAAGTCGGCAAGATTCTTGTCGTATTTTTTGCCGAAGCCTTTTCGTCCGCTCGATTTGGCCGCTTTGGCGGCGTTCTTTTTTGCCAGCGCCGCGATCTTCTTGTCATCCATGTCCGGGTTCTCGTGGAGTTAGTGCTTAAAGGGAGCAACGCGGCCCAAGAAAGGCAAGAGCGACTATCACACCTCAGGCCGCGGCCTCATTATTCAGGAATGAAGATGGTTCGCGTCGTCTACGCGGCGATTTCATTTCCCGCGCTGATGGGAGCCCAACGCCAGCAACGCCCCCTCTCATACCACGGATGGGCGCTCGGCATTTCGCTGGACAGCGCCAGCGCCCTCACGAAGATGCAGATAGGCCGACCGTTGGTGTGCGTGGGCAAGGACACGAGAACTATGTTCTGCCAGACGAATCGTGGGCGAGGGTACGCAAGTCTCTATTTCAGTCCGGTGCCGCGGCGCCTGGAGGAGATGACACTTCAGATGCGAATCGGCACGCGTGCTGACAGAGATTCGCTGGAAAACTGGTTCACGACGCGCTGGGGTCCTCCGCTCCCTCGGATTGTGGGCAACAAGCAAGCGAGGCCATCGGGACGACCGCAGCTGACCAACGACGTGATCGGAAGCTGGGCGAGGGAGGGATCCGTATTCGGCATGGCGGCCATTACATCGCTCGATACCTTGAGGCGGCTCTCCGTGTCAATCAGCAGCCCTGCACGGCAACTCCGACTGAGCCAAGAGCGAGCCGCGACCAGTCACAAGCGAAGGTGATCAGCTCGGCCAAGACGATCACGCTCGCCTGGTGAAATGTCCGATCAGGAGTCGTCGTCAGGCGCGGGGATGTCGAGCACCTCTCGCACCTTATGCGCGAGCAAGTCCGGAGTAAACGGCTTCTGCAAGAACGCAGTTTGCCCGTCGATTACGCCCCTTCGCATCACCTCGTCGTCCGTGTAGCCCGACATGAATAGCACCCGCATGCCTGGGCGAGCCTCGAGGACTCTCTCGACCAACTGACTTCCGTTCATCTCGGGCATTACGACGTCTGTGGCGATTAGATCGATCTGGCCTTTATGCTCGGCGACGATTCGGAGAGCCTCCCCGCCGGTTCGCGCGACGAGGACGTTGTAGCCGAGCGACCCGAGCACTCGTGCCCCGAGGGTGCGAATCGCTTCGTCGTCTTCCGCGAGAAGCACCGTCTCGCAACCGCTCGGCGCGATCGCCCGATGCTCCGGGATGGTCGTAACCGGCTCGGCCTTCGTCAGACGCGGGAAATAGACCTTGAAGGTCGTACCGTGACCCAGCTCCGAGTAGACATAGACATCGCCGCCAGACTGCTTCACGATGCCGTGCACAGTCGCGAGGCCGAGCCCGGTTCCCTTTCCTGGTCCCTTGGTCGTATAAAACGGCTCGAACAGACGCTGCTGAACCTCTTTGCTCATGCCGCTGCCCGTGTCCGTCACGGCGAGCATGACGTAATCTCCTGGCGCGGCCCCCATATAGCGTTCCCGGTGTTCGTCGGAAAGCTCGGCGTTGTCGGTTGTAATCGTGAGATCACCTCCGCCTGGCATGGCGTCGCGTGCGTTGACGGCGAGGTTGATCAGCACCTGCTCCAGCTGTCCCGGATCGGCGTTGATGAGAGCCAGCTCGGGATCGAGATGGGTCGTGAGCAGGATGTCCTCGCCAATGAGGCGGCGCAGCATTCTCTCAACGTCGGTCACGACCGCGTTGACATTCACCGCCCGTATCTGCAGAACCTGTTTCCGGCTGAAGGCAAGCAGCTGTCGAGTGAGCGCCGCGGCTCGCTGCGCAGCGTCGCTTATCTCCTGAATGTCGCCCCTCGCTGCGTCATTGGCTCCCATATCCGTCAACAGCATGGAGCTGTAACTCATGATCACGGTCAGGAGATTGTTGAAATCATGCGCCACGCCTCCCGCCAGTTGGCCGACGGCTTCCATTTTCTGCGCCTGGACGAGTTGGTCCTCCAGCCTCCGTTGACGGGTGAGGTCCTGAACAGTCGCCGCCATTCGACCTTCGAGCTCGCGGTGCGAATCTTCGATCACATGCGCCATTTCGTTGAACGATTCGGCAAGTACACCCAGCTCGTCCTCTCTGGATACGACCACCCTGCGGGTGTAGTCGCCATCAGATATGTCCTTCGCTGCAAGCGCCAGGTCGTGAAGTGGTGTCGTAATCTGCCGGCCGATCAGCCACGCCCCGATCGCGCCAACGATCAGAATCAGGAGCCCAGCCAACGCCATCACGCCGAGAAATCGTCGTGCGGGAGCAAGTATCGAGGTCCTCCGAATATCCACCCACACTATCCAAGGTGCTTGCCTCACTACGGCCCACGAACCGAGGCGAGCGCTGCCGTCGGAGGCCGTATAGGACAAGACTGACGGGCTTCTTGAATTCAGCGACGGACCTGTGGCGACAGTCACAAGGTCGTTCCAGGCGCCTGTTCCGTCGCCGATAAGAAAAGTCGCGTCGGAACCGATCAAGCCGGCGATCAGCTTAGCTGACTGCGCCGAGCCAACTTCTCTGAACTGGGCCAGAGTTGCGATAGTATCGCTCGGAGGCCTCGTAATCGGCGCGGTTGATTCATAAAAGAGTGCCCCCCGATCGGCGACGATGCGCCCCGCGAGCATGCCTTTAGGCGGGGCAGATTCGACGTGTCCGCCACGCAACAGAGCGGCTTTTGCGGAGTCCGGTCCGTCGATCCACAGCAAACGCTTGCCTTGCCTGTCGCGCAATTCCAGGCCGATGACTTGAGAGTTCTTTGCAATCTTATTGGCAAGCGAGCTCTTCGCCGCGTTACGATCTCGCGGATCATTCGTGCGCAGAAATCGCTGGACGGCGGAATCGGACGCAGTTCCACTGAGGTCTGTGCGTAATTGTGGGAGCTGTGTATCGAAGGTCCTTGCAAGCAGCTTCGACGCGCTCTGTGCGCGATCGTTCGCTGCGGCCGTAAGCGCACTTGTCAGCTGCTCATATCCTACAAACGCGAACGCCGCTAGCGCGGCGATGAGGAGTCCACTAATGAGCAGTGGAAGTCGTTTCGAGAGCGACTTCCGGTCGTGCAAGCGGTGCACTTTGAATCCTCTATGCGTATGGGCGGAAAAGTCTGTGAAAGAAGACCTGCCCAGTCTTTTGAAGTAACTATCAGGTGAGCAATTTGCGAACCTTGTCGAGCGTGTTTTTTTTACGGGGTTTTCCCTCGTGCGCACGCTTCAATGCGTGTTTCATAACATGCCTCGCGGGGAGATTATTGGCGCACGGGCTTCACACTGTCTATTTCATATCATCAGCCGGGGAAGCGTCCGGTGTTCGACAAGCCCATATTGGCTTCCCCGCTGTTGTGCGTCCGACTCGCGCGAACCATCTCCACGGAATGAGCGAGGCGCAACTAGCTTTCCTCTCAGGGTTCTCGATGGCGATCCGCAGTCTCTGCTTTGGTCAGAAAGAGAAATGACGAACTTCCCCGACGCGATCTCGGTTCTGTCCGCGATGATCACTCCGGCGGTGCTCATCTCGGCCTGCGGATCTCTCATCCTTGCGACATCAGATCGGTTGAGCAAAGCGGTGACGCGCACACGAGAGATCTCGAGCGCTCTGATTCCGCGTGCCGCTGACCAGCGCGTCGACGACCGCGAGGAAGAGCGGCGAATGTTGTTCACGCAGCTCGACTTCGTCACGACACGTTCGCGGCTCCTTCAACGCGCGTTGTCGCGACTGTACGCGGCGCTCGCCTTTTTTGTGGGCACGAGTGTGGCGATCGGCCTGGTCGCGATCACGAGCTCCAAGTTCACGGTGGTTCCGATCGCGCTGGGACTTATCGGCGCGGGCCTGCTACTTTACGCCGCGTTCCTGCTGATAAAAGAATCCCGGTTCGCGCTGGCCGCCGTGAACGAGGAGATGGATTTCATGTGGAAGCGCGGCAAGGAATACGGGCCCCCTGATCTGGTCGAGAAGGGGATCAAGCGCACGCGCTGGTTTGGTGGGGTACGCTAGCGCCTCCTCGCGTCGATTACCCAAAAAGAAAACGCCGGGCGTGACTGCCCGGCGTTTCCGTCTCTGAGCGCAAAGTCTACATCACCCGCATTCGCTGAAACCGCACACGTGACATTTGGCGCAGCCCTCGGCGAACTCGAGCGACGATCCGCAATCCGGACACGTGCCGATGAAAGACTCGCTACGATTGACTGCGTCGAATCCGAATTGCGTCTGACCTGCTTCAGCGGAATTGACTAACGGTGATGGATTGGGCTGTACGATTTCAACCGGTGGCACCGAGAGCGCACCGCCGAGGTCTTGTTGCACGCCCTGCTTCTCCCGCATCCATTTCTCGAGCGCAATTCCTATCGCATCGGGGACGGACAATACCTTGTTGGGTCCGAGGCCAATTGCCTTATCCGACGCGATGCCGCGCAGCTGACGGTGCACTTCCCGAATTGGAATTCCCGATCGCAGCGCCAGCGAAATGAGGCGTCCAATCGCCTCGGCATCCGCCATCGCCGCTCCGCCCGCCTTCCCGAGATTGATGAATACCTCGAAGGGCTGGCCACGATCATCCTCGGTGATGTTGAGGAACATGGTGCCGAGCGGCGTCTCGATGCGCGTGGTGATTCCGCGCAGGGTGTCCGGACGCGCTCTCTTGGCGCGACGCTGAAGATTCTCGGCTTCCGCATCGAACAGCGCCTGTTTGAGCCTGGCGTTGTCGGCCTCGAGCTCCGCGATGGTGCCGTGCAGCTCGCCTCTTTCCGCTCTGCCGTCGCGCTCCGCCTGCGCCTGCACGGTCGCGCCGGTCGACAGAACCTGATTGTCCCGCGAGCCGTCGCGATACACCGTCACGCCCTTGCATTTGAGCGCGTAGGCAAGCTCGTAGATCTCGCGCACATCGTCGGGACTCGCCGCGTGCGGGAAGTTGGTCGTCTTGGAAATCGCAGAGTCGCAGTTCTCCTGAAAAGCCGCCTGCATTCTGACGTGCCACTCGGGCGTGATGTCGTGGGCTGTGACGAAGACGCGCTGCCACTGGGTCGGAACTTCGTCGAAATGAATGTGCCCTTCCTTCGCGATCTTTTCCATCAGCTCATCGGAGTACCAGCCTTCCCTTTTCGCGATCGCGACGAAGTCCTCGTTCACATCCGGCATCAGCGCGCCGGCCTGATTCCGCATGAACGCAACGGCAAAAAGCGGCTCGATACCCGACGAGCAGCCCGCGATGATCGAGATCGTACCTGTTGGTGCGATCGTGTTGACGTTGCAATTGCGCAGCATCTGCATCGGGCGAACTCGATTACCCCTGGCATCACGCGCGCACGTTTCGGCGGGCCCCCAGATCGATCTGGCCCACTCGGGAAACGGTCCGCGCTCGTTGGCCAGCCTCTCGCTCTCCCTCTTGGACTCGACGTCGACGAACTTCTGTAGCTGACGTCCAAACTCGACGCCTTCGATCGTGTTGTAAGCGATGCCAAGTCGCACGAGTGCGTCAGCGAAGCCCATGATGCCGAAGCCGATGCGCCGAATTCTCTTGGAGAGAGCGTCGATCTCGGGAAGCGGGTATTTGTTGACGTCGATGATGTTGTCGAGGAAGTGAACGGAGAGGTGGATGTCGCGCTTGAGCGCGTCCCAATCCATCTGCGCATCCTTCACGTAATACCCGACGTTGATCGAGCCGAGGTTGCACACGTCGTATGGCAGGAGCGGCTGCTCGCCGCAGGGATTCGTCGCTTCGTACTGTCCGACGTGCGGCACCGGATTGTAGCGGTTCGCTTCGTCGATAAAGAAGCAGCCTGGTTCACCCGTCCTCCACGCTCCGTCGATCATCTTGTCCCAGACTGTGCGCGCATCGAGCTGGCCCGTGACCTTGCCATTGCTTGGATCGATGAGATCGTAGCCCGTGCCGTTTTTCACCGCCGTCATGAACTTGTCAGTGACGGCAACCGAGATGTTGAAGTTCGTAATCTGCGTCAAGTCTTCCTTGCAGCTGATGAAATCCATGATGTCTGGATGGTCGACGCGCAGAATTCCCATGTTGGCGCCGCGTCGCGTGCCGCCCTGCTTCACCGCATCCGTCGACGCGTCGTAGAGCTTCATGAACGACACCGGACCGGACGCGACTCCAGTCGTCGAGCGGACCATCGAGCCCTTGCCACGGAGCTTCGAGAACCCAAAACCGGTCCCGCCACCTGACTGATGAATGAGCGCCATCGCGCGCAGCGTGTCGTAAATCCCGTCGCGCCCGTTGGAGAGCGCGTCCTCTATAGGAAGAACGAAGCACGCGGACAGCTGTCCGAGCGGACGTCCCGCGTTCATGAGCGTCGGAGAATTCGGCTCGAAGCGGCGCTCTACCATCAGGCGGTAGAAGTCCTCCGCCATCCCCGTGACCTCGCTGTCGCTTGCTCCATAGCGACGGTCTGCTTCAGCGACCGTTCCCGCAACGCGCCAGAACATGTCTTCCGGCTGCTCCACAGGCGTGCCCGTCCCGTCCTTGATCAGATATCTCTTTCCGATCACGGTCCGCGCGTTGTCATTCAGCTGGGCTTCGCCTTGGGGCGGGACGGCAGGTATGGGCATTAGTACAACTCTCCGCAGTATAGAAAGGGTGTCAAGTAAGAAGACGACGGACTTGGAACTGCACGCTTGGGCATCGAAGATTTCGATGCGGGCAGGGATACTACCGGTATTCGTGAGTCCGCGCCAGTGTAAACCTATCTCTTTACATGACAACGCTTTACGTAATCCACATCACTAATAGATGCTCGACCCTGATTTTCCCACTTTGACGTGAATCGAGATCTATCAAGCAAGCGTTGCATATCACGCACCGCCTGCGGAAAAGAATGGCGGTTGTCCCCTCTCCTCTAAGTACACCGGGCGTCTGCACTTAGATCGCCGCAAAGCGAATAGATCGCTGATCGCCGCGTGAAAAACAGAACCGAAGGTCGGCGAGAGGCGGCGTTGGAGGTCTACTTCAAAACAATGCCTTTGCTTAGATACACGCGCCGCTTCCGGCTCAGAACGAAGCTCCGAACGTTCCATACACCTGCGCCTTCGCCGCTCCGAGCTGCTCTCGATTGATCAGCGGAAAAGCGAGTCCCAACCGAATGCGCGCCTGCACGTCGAGCTGAACTCCGGTGTCGATATTGAGCTCGGCGCCGGCGGAAGTCATCACTGGATTCCCGATATTGCCGGCACCGCAGACTCCATTCGTGATATCGGCGCTTGCGGGACAGAACGCCCGGCCCGTCTCGCCGAAAAGCGACAGCGAAGTCCGATCGACGAAGACCGGGATGAATCGATAGCCGCGTGATGGTGCTCCGAGTGGCGCCCGATACTCGACCGCGGCGGAATACGCGCGAATTCCGCCTTCAGCTCCCGCGGGATACCCACGTACGCCAAAAGTTCGTCGCTGTTGACCGACAGAAAATCCAGGGAACGCTTCCAGCGATGTCCCGCTGATTCCGCCGGCCGAGAACAGGTCGGGACTTCTGTCGTCGGTGATCCCGCCCGCTGCCCGAAGCGCCAGCACGTGATGCGCAAAGCCCGGGAGATCGATCGACTTGTAGACCGATGTGACGCCCACGAGACTGCGAGTCGAGCCGCCAGTGGTGCCTCCTTGCCAACGCTGGCGTCCGTTCACCGCGGCACTGATTCCATCCTCGGGTGAGATGCTCAAGCCCGGGCGCTGCGCGTTCGACCACCCGGCCGACGCGATCAACGCCGGATAGTTGTGTCCCTCCGAGAAGAAGGACGATAAATGCCTAAGCACAGTGTCCGGTCGCGTGGAGTATTCGAGGCCCTCGAGCTCTCCTCCGATGGAGGCGAGTGTATAGCTTCGAAAACGCGGACGAATGAAGGTCGCCTGCAGCGATACAATTCTCTCGCGCTCCATGAAGCCGAATGGCGGACTGGCGTTTCCGGCATTGTCGACGAGGACGAAGTTCGCATTCGAGTAGTTCTGCGACGCGTACAGATCGATCAGCGGCAGTCCGAATCCCGAGTACCTATACCAGAGCCACGCCGAATTCTCGGCCCAGCGAGAATTGTGAAGAGCTTCGATGACATAGTCGTGGCGATCGACGATGTCGGAGCCGCTGGTAGCTGCGCCCCATGATGATCCATCGGTGGTGCTGCTCTCAAAAACCGGAATCCAGTAGCGCGGCAGCAGGGACAGCCACGGCGAATAATCCGTCGCGTGAGAAGTGTCGGCCGTGCCAGGCGGTGCGAGCCCGGGCATGATCGCCAGGCAGTTCGCGCAGGCAGCACGCGGACTTATCCTCGTGCTGTCAGCATCGGCCAGTCGCACGACCGACGACAGCGGAGCAACCCCGAGGTGAAACCCGTCCGCCTTGAACAGCAGCGTCGCCAGCTCGGTCTGACCAGGCGATACCTCCGGGTTGAAGACACCAGTGGCAGCGTCACTGACACGCGCCAAACTGGGCGCGAACGTCGTCACATCCGCGACATAGATCTGTGGAGAGCCATTTCGCTCGGAGCTGAAGTAGATGCGCCGGCCGTCAGGCGACCAGCTCGGACTCGAGTTGATCGCGTGCGTCGCCCCGAAGGAATCGATCGCCTTCCCGGCAGAATCCAAGAGAACAATTTCGGATCTTCCGAGGCTCTGTTTCACGGCGGCGATGCGGGAGCCATCTGGAGACCAGCGCGGCTCCGACCACTGCACGTCGATGTTCGTCGACGTGATCGGAACGAGCGTTCGTCCGTCGCGTGAGAGCCGCACCAACCTGGTAGTTGCCGGCTCGTCCTGCACTGCGACGATCTCTCCATCGGCGCGTACGTCGGGCGCGGTCAATCGCGCCCCAATCGTGAGCCGCGTCTGCGATCCGCCTTTCTCGACATAGAGGTCATTCCTGATGTGGTACGGATCCAGGTAGTCGGGCTGCGAGAAGAGAATGCTGCCGTCAGGCATTTTCACGTTGGGACTTGTTCCATTGCGCCGGCCGAGTCGCGTCTCGCGTCCCGAAAGAGTCACCGTATACGCTGAGGGCGTCTCACGCCCCCTGTCGCCCGCAAAAATGAGGGTGGTATCGCTGAGCCAGCGAGGAAAAAGCGTAATGCGCCCGGCGTTGGTGACCTGACGCCAGCCCGGCATCACTTCGTGCGGCGCGTGCATCTCGCGCACGAGCGAGTCGCGCCAATGTTCCCAAGCCGTCTGGAACGACATGCCGAACGCGTTTCGCGAGGTCAGAGTAAGAATGAAAGGAAACGGAGTCTTCGCGCCGCTCTCGACAAACTGCCGAATGCTGCCGGGGCCGCGCGTGCGCGACAGGAAGTCAAATAGCAGCGAGCCGTAGACGTAGATCACCTCCCCACCGGGAAAACGCGACGTGCCCGGTGACAGCTCCTGGAGCGTCGGCACGCCATTGGCGAGCGCCGCCGCGCGTGCGACCATCGAGTGCTCGGAGCTTTCAAGACGCCCCACTCCTGTCAATCGCGACTCGAAATAAACCGCGAGCCCTTCCAGAACCCACCGGGGCTCGTACAGATTCGGAAAGAGCAGCGGATTCCTGCCGAAGATCGCCTGGCCGAACGCCCAGATTCCACGCGAGCGATCGAGATGGAAAATGTGCGTGAGCTCGTGGGTGACGACGAGGGCGTTCCAGTCATCGTAGTCGCGGAGACCGGAAGCATCCGTGGGTGGGTGCGAATAGACGACGATTCGATTCGATGGGAATGGCGTCGCGTAGCCATTCACGAAGTCGACGTTGTCCGAGATGACGAGATCGATTGTCCCGCGCGGCGGGACGAGCTCCGTCGACAGCTCAGCGTACGCACGCTCGGCGTTGACGGCGGCCCTGCGCGCCTGTTCTTCGACAGAAGCGGTAAAGTGCACGCGGAAATGCTGCGTACGCAGCGTGCGCCAATGCTCGTTGGGAGGGAGCTGTGCCCCCGCGGCCCGCGCCGCCCAGAAGAGTAGCGCGGCCGCGAGCGCGATCGATCTCACGGCTTTTTGGCCAGCGATGCGAAGTAGGTCTCGAGTCCGCGCACTATCGCGTTGGCGTAGGCCTCCTGATACGTCGGCGTCCTCAGCGCTGCTTCCTGATCCGGCATGATGATGAAAGCTCCCTCTGTGAGAATCGATGGCATCCATGTCCCGCGAGCTACCGCAATATTCTGGAATTTCGTTCCGTTGTCACGCAGCCCCAGCTCGGCGAGGAGCGCCGCTTGAGTTGCCAGACCCAATGGAATCGAGTGCGGCCAGAAATAAAGCGTCAAAGACCCGTTGTTGACAAATGGATTGACGCCGTCGGGGAAAGCATTGAGGTGGATGGAGACGAACGCGTGAGCATTCGCGCGGCGGCTGATGATGGCACGCAATCCGAGATCGACCGGATCTGGGGTGGTGCGCGTCATCACGACATTGACCCCACGCTGCGCGAGCAAGTCGCGCACTCTGAAGCCGACCTGCAGGACGGCGTCGCCTTCATAGAACAGCGTGGGACCCGTCGCTCCGGCGGGAGGATGTCCCGGGTCCACGGTGATCGTGAGGCCGCGGAGCGGAGACGCGGCATCCGCGATTCTCGGCGGGCGCCGCACCCTGAAGATCAAGGTACCGTTCTGCCAGAGCGCCAGGTAACCGAACGGAGCGCCGTTGAGATTGATTGTATAGCGCACCCTGCTCTGTTCCGGAGTGGAGGAGCTGATGCTATTGAAATACGAGTCGCTCGGCTCCGCCATCATCGAGACGACGGGCGCGCCGGTAACGCCGTACAGCAGGAGCGAGATGGTCCGATCTGTTTCCTCGACGAGATAAGGCGGCGGCGGTCCCGTCATGGGGATTGACACGTCGATCCAATCCGGGCCGGGTTCGATGCGAATCGCTCCGATCCGCCGTACGGGAGCAGTCGTGTCGCCGACGAACTTCCCGGGCGTAATGGTCGAGATATTGTGCGCCTGGAGCTCACTGCGGAGAACCCATGCCTCCTGCGTCGAATCGAGCTGGATGCGAACGAAATCATCCCCGCTCGCCTTGACCGCACCGGTGATCTTCACCACGGTGCGCGGGAAGAGGAACCACTTGTATTCCTGTCCATTCCCCGGAGCGGGGCGCGCGATCGTCACCCGGTCCGTATCGTCCACGGTCGACGCGGGTGCGCCAAGCATCACATAGACATTTCCTGGAACTGGTAGGAGCGTATCTGGCGATGGAACTGGTTGCAGTGTATCGCCGACAACCTTCTCTCGGTGCGTGGTGTCTGGGAGAGGCGGAATCCTGACCGGCAGAACGAGCCGCGCACTCTCGGTCCCGTTCCTCGCGAGCAGCTCGTAGTGAGGAGCGCTATCGGGTGGAACCGGGAGCCATCCCATGAACGCGCCATTCGGCCAGACAGGTACGGCGACTCCGTTGATGCGAAGCGCGGCGCTTCCCGTTCCAACGCTGCCGAATATGAAATTCGAGTCGCGAACGGTGAGTAGCTGCTCGGGCTTGGGATACGTGACGTTGATCTGCAGCGGCCCGTGCACCTCGGGAACTGGTGGCAGCTTCGGACTGGGAGGGGGAGGAATCGGCGCGGGAACGAGAGGGGGAACGATCACGGGAACGGGAGCAGGCACGGATCGACCTGTCGCGGGGCCGCACGACGCGGCCGCCATCACGACGCAACAGGTAAAAACCCCATAAGTCAAACCTTTCATTGTCGAATTCCAGGTTGCAAGTGCAATGCGGTATAAGTCTTTGTAATACGCATGGGTAGTGCCCCGTTGTATTCGTTTCACTATCTTTGTCGCACCCGGGACGCTCGCTTCTCCCGTGACCGCAGACTCCGCTCCTTTCGAGCCAAAATTGATTGCAGAAATTTTCGGGATCTCGAATGTCGGCCTGATTAGGCATGACAATCAGGATTCCTTTTTGATTGCGAATCTGGAGACCGGCGACATCGCGACGATGAGCGCGCCAGCTCTGGTTTCCGTCCACACCGCGCCATTCATCCTCATCGTCGCCGACGGCGTCGGCGGAGCCGCGTCTGGCGCACTCGCCAGCTCCATCGCGACCGAGACGATTCTCAGCGAGCTCCACCGCTGGTGGCACAAGGTCCCCAAGCGCACGCCCGAATCGGTCGAGGCCGCACTCAAGCGCGGGATCGACGTCGCGAACAGAGCGATCTACCAGACAGCCAACACATCGCCCGAGCACCATGGCATGGGCACAACCACGACGCTCGCGCTCGTACTCGATGGCGAGGCGTTCATAGCGCAGGTTGGCGACAGCCGCGCCTATCTGGTTCGCAAAGGCGCCGCGAAGCAGCTGACCAAGGATCAGTCATTCGTGCAGCGACTGATCGACGCCGGCCGTATGACGGCGAAGGAAGCGGCGCAGAGCGAGCATCGCAACATCATCCTTCAGGCGCTCGGCCCGGAGGAGAAGGTCGTCACGGATTTCTATCGCGTTAAGCTGGACAACGACGATATCCTCGTGCTCTGTAGTGACGGCCTGTCGAACCAGGTGTCGCCCGAGGAGATCGGACGCATCGCTCGTGGCGCGGGACGGCCGGAAGACATCTGCAAGGCGCTCATCGAAGAAGCGATGCACACCGGCGCGCCAGACAACGTGACGGTCGTCACGGCGCGGCTTCGTACCCCTGAGGAGAACTATCGCCGCGGCGGCAAGGGCTAAGCGACTTTCGCCGGCACGGTCTCACCGGTGTGAGGCGCGGCGCCGATCGGAACATCGCGCGACCAGGGCGCAATGAATGGCAGCAGCAGCAGCGGCGGAATCGCCATCGCGACGGTCAGGAGGAAGAATCCCGGCCACCCCAGCGACTCCGCAATCTTTCCGGCGGGAGCGACAAGTATATCCCTACTGGCGGCCAGGAGGCTCGAGAGCAGTGCGAACTGCGTGGCAGTAAAGCGCTTGTTGCACATCTCCATCAAGTAGGCGGTCATTCCCCCGGTGACCAGGCCCAAGCCGAAGTTCTCGGTAATGATGGCAGCCACCATGAAGCCGTGGTTCTTCCCGGAAAGGGACAGGCCATAGTAGGTGAGATTGCTCAGGCCCTGGAACACCACGAAGATCCATAGAGAGCGATTGATCCCCAGGCTCCCCATCACTGCGCCGGCGACCACAACACCGACGATCGTGGCAACAACCCCGACGCCCAGAAATACCGCCCCCACCTCGCTCTGAGAAAAGCCGGTCTGAAGGAGGAACGGAGTCGTCATGCTGCCGGCAAGACTATCCGAATATTTGTAGGCCACAATAAAGAGCAGCACCAGCAGCGCCCGCAGCACGCCGATGCGTTGAAAAAAATCGGCGAACGGCAGCACGACAGCTTCCACCAGAGTTCTCGGGGGCGCGTCATTCAGAACCGGCTCGGGTGCGATGAATGTGGTCGCGATCCCGATGATCATCAGCAGCGAAAGGACGAGATACACCGTTGGCCACGGCATTCGATCGGCCAGAAAGAAGGCGAGAGCACCGGTCGTGATCATCGCGATGCGATAGCCCATCACGAACACCGCGGCGCCAGCGCCCATTTCGCGATCTCGAAGGACGTCGGTGCGATACGCGTCGAGCGAGATATCCTGCGACGCGCTGAAGAAGGTGATCGCGATCGCATTGATCGCCAGCATCTTCAGTCCGGTCCGAGGGTCGTGCAGCGACATTGCCGCGATCGCGAGGAGCAGTAGCACCTGCGTTATGAACACCCAACCACGGCGGCGACCGAGGAACGGCGGGACGTATCGGTCCATCAAAGGAGCCCACACGAACTTGAGCGAATACGGGAGCGTGACGAGACTGAAGAAGCCGATGGTGGCGAGATCGACTTTCGCCGTCGTCATCCACGCCTGGAGAGTCTTGCTGGTGAGATAGAACGGCAGCCCCGACGAAAAGCCAAGGAAGAGAAGCACCGCCATCTTCGGCTGCCCGAAGACTCGAAAGGCCGACGTTTTCGTAGTGCTCTCGCTCATCCGGTTACTCCTCCAAGTCGGCTACCCTGCGGCCTTCGCGCCCTTCGCCGCGCTATTGCCTGCCACCTCGCGCAGCAGCACGCGTGCGGCTGCGCGTTGCATTACCGCTTCCCCGCCCCACGCGCATAGAATCGGAGCGTCAGTTTCCAGCTCGTTCGCAAGCCGCGGATGGCCGAATTGCACGATGAGGCGATCTCCGGACTGGGCCGCTTCCAGCGTCTGCCGCACTATTCCCTTGGCCGAAGACGAATATCCGGGCCTGCCCTTCCAGGCCCGGATGTCACCAAAAAGTGCAATCACGGTGGCACCCGTGCCGACTGCTGCATCGCCATTCAGGGTCACGTCGATTCCGCCCGCGCGCAAACCCGAAATGAGAGGATCGCGGGAAGGAGCTGGATATGGTCCGCCGAGATCATCATCCACGACAACCAGATTCCATGGCTGTTCGAGTTGCGGGATCCTTCCGCGGACCATGTGCACCACCTGCTCGGCAAGCTGAATGGCCCATCCGCTTTCGTCGCGTCCAACACGATTCGTGTCCCGCGAGAGCGACGCCCACCGCGCCCATCTTCGGCGGCGCTCAATCGACTGGTGTATCCGGTCTGCGTCGAGCCGTTTGTCGTCGATCGCCTTTTGTATAGCCCGCTCGGATTCGACGATGTTCGCCGTATAGAGCAGACAGTCGCATCCGGCGTTTAGTGCGCGGACCACCGCCTCGGCTTCTCCGTTTCCCAGCACGCCCTCCATGATCAGTGCGTCTGTGACCACGAGACCCGTGAACTCGAGCTCGTTGCGGAGCAGGTTGGTCAGAATCGCGCGCGAAAGCGTCGCCGGCGCGCCACTTGGGTCGAACGCTGGAAATGCTACGTGCGCCGTCATGATTGACGCAACTCCGCGCTCGATCGCGCGGCGGAATGGAACGAGGTCGGTGGCGCGGATCACCTCCGCCGACTCATCGACACGGGGCAGCTCCTTGTGCGAGTCGACGGTCGTACGTCCGTGTCCCGGGAAATGTTTTGCGCACGCGAGCACGCCTTCCGCCTGACAGGCGTCGATCCAGGCCGCCGCGTATTCACCAACCCGATCCGGGTCGCTCCCGAATGAGCGCGTTCCGATGATCGGATTGTTCGGCTCGACGTCGAGATCGCAGTCGGGGGCGTATATCCAGTTGATTCCCAGCTCCCTGGCTTCGGCAGCGCTCACGGCCGCCGCGCGCCGTACCGCCTGGACATCCTGCAGCGAAGCGATCGCCGCCAGCGGAGGCAAGGCGGTCTCTCCCGCAAACTGCTGCCCCGCCCCGCGCTCCAGATCCGCGCCGATCAGGAGCGGAATTCGCGACTTGGAATGAAGATTCTCCGTCAGTACCGCGACCTGCTCGGAAGGACCGCCAAACAGAATGAACCCGCCGACGCCGAGCTTGAGCGCCAGCTCGATCGCATCTCGCTCGCCCTCGTAGCCCCGCAGCGCATCCCAGCGGATGGCCGGATAAAAGAGCTCGGCGATCTCGCTCATGCCGGCGTGCGCTTTCCCAGCACTCTCGGACCGCGCGCGCCAGTGGCGGTGGGAACGTTCCCGGGCCGTTTCGTCACGTGCAGATATCCAAGCAATGCAAAGGCCACCGCCTCCTTCGCCTCTCCGTCGAAATACACTTCGTCGAAATGGCGAACAACGATCGGCGCCGCGGCCTTCTCGATTGCAGCGAACAACACGGGATTCTTGGCACCCCCTCCCGAGACGAGTACCTCGCGGACGGGTTCTGCGATGAATCGCTTGTATGCGTCGCCGACGCTCTCTGCCGTCAACTGGACGGCGGTTGAGATGATATCTTCGTCGCTGGCGCCAGTAGAGTGTGCGGTCGCTATCAGTTTCTGGACATAGTCGGAGTTGAAGAGCTCGCGTCCAGTTGACTTCGGCGGAGCCGCGCTGAAATAGGGATGCTTCAGCAGCTCGGCCACTATTCGCATGTTGGGCTTTCCCGCGCGTGCCAGCTTCCCGTCCACGTCGTAAGGAAGATTGGGCCGCAGAGCTCGCGTTACTCCATCGATCACGGCAACGCCGGGTCCGGTGTCGAATGCGCGGACGCCCTCGATCTGACCGCGTGGCGGCACGATCGTGATGTTGCCAATGCCGCCCAGATTCTGGAGACCTCGCCACTCCGACTGCGATGAGAATAGCATCGCGTCGGCGATCGGAACGAGAGGCGCGCCCTGTCCGCCCGCCGCGACATCGCGCACCCGAAAGTCACTGATGACATCGATGCCGGTTCGCTCGGCGATGACGGCAGCTTCTCCGGACTGCCAGGTGGAGTGGCCGGGGTCATGCCAGATCGTCTGCCCGTGCGACGCGATCGCCGAGATGTCCTCGCGCGCGATGCCTGCCTCTGCCATCACCTCTATCGCGGCATCGGCCAGCCACCCTCCCAGATCGAAATTGAGGCGACAATACTCGGACGGAGTGCCCGCGCCGAGCGCGGCCGTCAGTCGGGTGCGTTGAGCACTGGAATACGCGCGCGATGTATAGGCGAGGAGATCGACATCGAGCCGGCCGTCGGTCGCGTCGCGAAAGCGCGCGACGGCGGCGCTGATTCCGTCGAGTGAAGTGCCTGACATCAAGCCGACGACGACGCCGGAAGCCACGCTATGATCCCTTGATAGGAGGCGGGGCATCCTTCGTCACGCGCCGGACGACCCCCCCATTTTCGGCGAGGAGCTTCTCCGCCTGTTCGCGCGAAACTCCCTTTTTCTGCATGACGATCGCAAGCTTGACGCTTTTGCCCGCCCGCTCGAGGAGCTTGGTCGCTTCGTCTCGCGATACTCCGCAGACTTCCATCACGATCCGCTGACTGCGGTCGATCAGTTTGTTGTTCGTCGCGCGCAAATCGACCATCAGATTGCCGTAGGTCTTCCCGAGCCTGATCATCGCGCCGGTAGTTATCGTGTTGAGCACGAGCTTGGTCGCCGTTCCCGCTTTCATGCGCGTCGAGCCGGTGACGACCTCAGGACCCACGATGGGAAGCATCGTCACGTCGACCTTCGCTACGAGATCCGCCGGCGGCGGTGAGCAAGCGAGGATTCCTGTTTTGGCGCCGAGCGCGCCGGCGCGCTCGAGTGCCGCGCGCACGTAGGGCGTGGTGCCCGAAGCCGCGATCCCGATTACGAAGTCCTTTTCGTTAACGCCGTGCTCATCCATCGCGAGGGCGCCGTTCTTGACGATGTCTTCCGCTCCTTCCTGTGAGCGGGTCAGGGCCGGTAGTCCGCCGGCGATGATGCCTTGCACCATTTCCGGTTTGGTGCCGAAGGTTGGTGGACACTCGCTTGCGTCGAGCACTCCCAGTCGTCCTGAGGTACCGGCACCGACGTAGAACAATCGTCCTCCGGAGCGAAACGTTGCTTCGGCCAGCTCGATTGCGCGGGCGATCTGGTCGCGCTGTGTCGCAACAACCTCGGGAACACTTCGATCTTCGGCGTTTATCATGTCTACGATCTCGAGGGGTGATGCGAGATCGATCGAGACGGTACGCGGGTTGCGGCGCTCCGTTTCACGAGGGTCCAACATCAATGCGCTGCCGAGCGGTGAGTCACGACCAAACTTACCCGACGGCTCGCGCGTATTGCAAGACAACTTGGAGCCACATGATGAGACGTTTTTCTCTGGCGTTATTGACGTTGATGTTCGGCGCGGGAACGTTGAGCGCGCAGATGCCACGGCGGCCGAGCGCGTACACGAACAATCCGAGTTACTGGATTACTGCCGGAATTGTCGGATTCCGCGCGAACGTCGTGAACGATGGGACATCCGGGAGTACATGGAACTTCGGCAATTCGACGAATTTTGCGTACCGCGGGTCCATCGAGATGGGAGGGAATAACGGCTCGTCTTTCGGCGTGGCGGGCAGTTGGTCGCACGTGCCCTTCCAGTACACCTCCACCGGTACCGTGCTGACGACGGGTGGAGCACAATGTTTGAGTGGGAGCTGCGACGCGCATCTCGACCTTATGACTCTGGTGGCAACGTTTCACTCGGGAGCGGGGATCGGCTTCCATCAGGTGCTGGAGCTCAACGGCGGAGTCGTTGCCTATAAGAATCTGAAGCGCGATTCTGACGGTGCGAAGCTGGCGCCGACCGGCGGAAACATCGATCCGTTGTTTGCGCTCGGATACGGATTTGGTTACGGGCTTAGCGACCGCACCAATCTCGATATCATCTCGGACTATTCCTTCGCGATCCACGAGAGAAAAGATTTGTCGAACGGTACGAGCAATACGAACAGCATGCCCGCGCTGCGGTTGTCTCTGCGAATGGGATTTGGCGGCAGCGCGGCGCGCCGCAAGTAATCAGACGCAACACATAGGATTCCGGAGTAGGCTCGCGACCAGGTGACACGCGGGGTGCGGGGCGGATAGAATTCACGCTGGCCCCCTCCGGAGATCCGCTCTGAAAAAGAAACTAATTCTCGCGACGGCGGTCGTAGCGGGATCCGCCTGGCTGGTAGCCGCATCGCCTTCGTGGCGCCAGGCAGTCGATCCTTCGATGCCGAAGCGCATTCCCGCCGTCTTCCCGGCCGGGTGGCGTTTTCCTGCCGGCGCCCGCTCGACATTCGCTCCCCACGCAATCGTCGCCAGCAACAATCGGTTGGCCGCTGAGGTTGGCGCCGAGGTGATGAAGCATGGAGGGAATGCCGTCGATGGCGCGGTTGCTACCGGGTTCGCACTCGCCGTCACGTTCCCCGAGGCGGGGAATCTCGGCGGCGGCGGCTACATGGTGATACGAATGGCGGACGGTCGCGCCGACGCCCTCGACTATCGTGAGACAGCGCCCCTGGCCGCGACGCGCGACATGTACGTTGGCGCCAACGGCAAGCTCACTGGAGAGAGCACGATCGGACCGAAGGCGTCGGGCGTGCCGGGCGCCGTCGCCGGAATGATCGAAGCGCATCGCAAGTACGGCGCGCTGCCACTCTCGAGAGTGCTCGCACCGGCGATACGTCTCGCGTCGGAAGGGTTCATCGTCGACTCGACGCTTTTCGCTTCGCTCTCCGGCGAGAAGTATCGAATCAGCGGCTTCGCTGGAAAATCGGTTTTTCTCCCCGGAGGCTCACCGCCCCGGATCGGATCTCGTCTGGTCCAACCGCAGCTCGCGCGCACCCTCAGATTGATCGCCGACTCGGGCGCGCGGGTCTTCTACCGCGGCAGCATCGCCGACTCGATCGCCGCCGAGATGCAGCGGAGCGGCGGCCTGATCACGAAGGCAGATCTTGCTCGCTACCGGGCGATCTGGCGCCAGCCAATACGCAGCAGCTATCGCGGCTACGCGCTGCTCTCGATGCCTCCGTCCTCGTCCGGCGGAACCACGGTCACCGAGATGTTGAACATTCTGGAAGCGTACGGGCCGGTGACCGCGTTCGGGAGTGTGGAACGGATCCACGCGCTCGCCTCGGCGTCACAGCGCGCATTCATCGACCGCAACTCGAAGCTCGGCGATCCCGCGTATGTCAAGGTTCCCCTTGAGCAGCTCACCAGCAAGTTCTACGCGAAGGCGATAGCGAGAACCATCTCGCGCGACCACGCCGATCCGACCACTCAACTCGCATCGAAGCAACGAGAGGGAAACGAGACGACGCACTACTCCGTTGTTGATCGGTCGGGAAACGCTGTGGCCACGACCACAACGCTGAACGACCTGTACGGGTCGGGAGTCTTCGTGAGCGGGGCCGGCTTTTTTCTCAATGACGAGATGGACGACTTCACTTCGCAGCCAGGCACTCCCAACATGTACGGGCTGATCCAGGGCGCTGCAAACTCGATCGCGCCGGGCAAGCGGATGCTGAGCGCGATGTCCCCGACTATCGTCCTCGATCCGTGGGGCCACCTTCTGCTCGTGACTGGTGCGCGCGGCGGCCCAAGGATCATCTCCGCTACGTCGCAGATCATTCTCAATGTGATCGACTCCCGAATGTCGCTGGCGGATGCGATGAGTGCGCCACGAATACACCACCAGTCGCTACCCGATTCAATTCGCGTTGAGAAGGGTGGCTTCGAGCCGTCGGTGCTGGCGCGACTGAGGCAGATGGGGCATCACGTCTACGAGCAGAGCGGAATCGCCTCGGCGGCGTCCATCATGCGGGTGAGGGGCGGTTATGAAGGCATGGACGACCCGCGCTCGCACGGCGGAGCGGTGGGCTTCTAGGACGCAAAAAACCCGGCGTGATCACTTCACGCCGGGTTTTTTTTCTGCTACCGCCGGGGCTCTCTCAGATGTTGACCTGAGTTGACGAGTTGAGCGTAGCGGTAATGCGGCTGCCCGAGTTGACGCAGCCTTCATAGTTTGCCGTCGCAGCGGCAGCTCCAGCTCCGGCAGCGGCTCCAACAGCTCCGCCAATTACCGTGGCTTTGGTGCTGTGTCCAAGAATCTGTCCGGCGATAGCGCCAATTGCCGCGCCACCGACGACCTTCTGCACATCTTTGCCCTTCGGCTGGTTCTTCACTCTGCTCACATCAGCGTAGCTCGTGGTGGCGCTGACCGGATATGTGTGTCCGCCGAAATTGACCGAGACGACGCGGAAGCCCATCACGATTTTGTCGTTGGCGTTCTCACTGCGCTTGAGGTCGGTAACTTCGACGATCGCGGTCGCGCCGGCGGGGATCACCGCACCGTTCGAGCCGGTGACGGCGTCGGTCACACTCGCGTTGAATCGATCGCCGACATGGTTGGTGTTCGTGCAGACCTTGGAACCTGAAGCAAGGTTGAGCGTAGCACCCGCTGGAATCGTTCCGAATTTGGCCGCCGTCCCCGCGCTGTTGCGAGTCACGGTGTTGCCACTCGAGGTGACCGATGTCGTCGGCTTCTTGGTGGTCGTGGTCGGTGTGCGGGTAGTGCTGCGCGTAGTAGTAGTCGTCTTCGTAGTCGTGCTCGGCGCCGGATTGGCTGCCGTGCCGGCTGGAACGTCGGTGAGCGCGGGTTGCGCGCTGGTGTCTCTATTCGCGAGCTGAATGTCCTTATTCAGCGCCGAATCCGCCGCGGCGGTGTCGTCCTTCTTCGAGCACGCACCTGCGAATAGCGCGAGCGAGAGTGCGAGCGACGCACTAAACCGGGGAATATATTGAGCCATTAAGCCTCCTCCATCGTGTGATGATAGCCTGGTTTTTAACCAAGCTCATGAATGACTATGGACGGCAATCCATATGCCAACTTTGAAGCATCTTCGCATCGCTGCGCCCTATTACAAGCCGTACTGGAAGTCCTTTACAGTGGGCCTCCTGATCGTCCTGGCGTCCTCGGCGATCACGAGCGTGATACCGTGGGTGCTGCGACGCGCAATCGACGCCATCGGCGCCGGCGCGCCGATGAGCACAATCTGGAAGCTGAGCGGCCTCATCGTCCTTGCCGCTATCGTCGGCGGCGCGTTCAGATACTGGATGCGTGAGCTGATGAATGGCGTCAGCCGCTGGATGGAGTACGACCTGCGCAACGATCTCTTCACACATTTGGAGACGCTCGACGCGGCGTACTTTGCACAGACCCGGACGGGCGACATAATGGCCCGCCTCACGAATGATCTGAGCGCGGTTCGAATGGCGGTCGGCCCGGCAGTGATGTACCTCGCGAACACGATCACGGGCGGGGTCTTCGCCCTGTACTTCATGCTTCGCATCGATGTGAAGCTGACGCTGCTCGCGCTCCTGCCGACGATCTTCCTGCCGGTGCTCACGATTAAAATGGGAAAGGCGATTCACGACCGATTCGAGGCGGTGCAGGAACATTTCTCGACGCTCACCACCCGGGCCCAGGAGAATCTCTCTGGCGCGCGGATCGTCCGAGCATACCGTCAGGAAGCAGCGGAGATAGCGCGGTTCGGCGCGATCAACGATCAATACCTCGCACTGAACATGTCTCTGGTGAGACTGTGGGGGACTCTAAATCCGCTGTTCGCTTTTTTCGGAGGGCTCGGCGCGGTGATCGTCCTTGGAGTGGGCGGAGCGCTCACGATCAAGGGCACCATTTCCGTGGGCTCCTTCGTCGCGTTCGGCATGTACCTCACCATGCTTACGTGGCCGATGATCGCGCTCGGCTGGGTCGTCAACCTCTTTCAGCGCGGCGATGCGTCGATGGGGCGCCTCGCCGAAATCTTCGCAGCTCGCCCGACCATCATTGGTGAAGAGCCTCGTCAACACCTGCCGCCGACAAAATCGGGCCGCACCGTAGAGTTTCGGAATGTCGGATTCCATTATCCATCAGACGCGCTGGGCGAGCCGCGCTGGGTCCTGCGCAATGTCAGCTTCAGCGTGCCGGCGGGCGCAACCTTTGGAGTGGTTGGCGCAACGGGGAGCGGGAAGAGCGCGCTAATAGATCTGATCCCGCGATTGTATGATCCGCAGGAAGGCGAGATTCTCATCGATGGAGTCCCGACTAGGAACGTTGCTCCGGCGGAGCTCCGCCAGGACATCGGATTTGTACCGCAGGAAAGTCTTCTCTTCAGCGACACCATCGGATCGAACCTTTCCTACGGAACGAGCGGCATGACTCAGACCGGGGAATGGGCGGCGAGTGTCGCGCAGCTGGATGCGACGATCGACAACTTCCCCGGCCGCTACGAGACCATTCTGGGCGAGCGCGGGATCAATCTTTCGGGAGGTCAGAAGCAGCGCGCATCGCTCGCGCGGGCGCTGGCCAGAAAGCCGAGCATCGTGCTCCTCGATGACGCGTTGTCGGCGGTAGACACGCATACCGAAGCAGAGATTCTCAGGGCGTTGCGCGAGGCTCTGGCGGGACGAACGGCGCTGATCGCGTCGCACCGCATCAGCGCGATTCGCGATGCGTCGTGGATCATCGTACTCGAGAAGGGATCGGTGGTGGAGCAGGGGCGGCACCCGGAGCTGATGGCGCTGCGCGGGCGTTACTGGTCGCTCCTGCGCCGGCAACAGCTACTGGACGCCGTGGAGTCGGATGCGTTGGCAACGGATGGCACCGCGAGTACAATATGAGCATGTCCGAGCGTGTCGGCTCCGCGCCGAAAGGGCGGCTTAAGAAGCTCGAAGCCCAGATGGAAGAGACCCAGCGCACGATCGACGAGCTACGTGCGCGTGACGCGCTAAAGACCCAGTTTCTTTCCAACGTTTCGCACGATCTCCGCACACCACTCGCCGCGATCATCACTCACGCCGAGATACTGCGCGACGGGATGCTGGGCGAGCTGAATCAGAAGCAGCGGGACAGCGTTGCCGGAATCGTGAACGGCGGCCAGCAGCTGATCGACATGATCGACGAGATTCTCACCTACGTGCGCAGCGCGAGCGACCAGGTCATTCTTGCCCGCTCCGACTTCAACATCACGGAGCTGGTAGACCAGGTTCGGGCACTGAATCAGGCACTTGCGGCGAAAAAACACCTAACAATCGAGCGGCTCAACGGCGACGATCTTCCGCCAGTTTACGCGGATCGTGACAAGGTGAAACACGTGCTGGGCAATCTGATCGGTAACGCGATCAAGTTCACATCGGATGGCGGACGCATCTGGATCGGATTCTCCCGGCGCGGCCGCGAGAGGGAGGAAGTCGTGGTGGAAGTCGGTGATACCGGACGCGGAATCGCACGCGATCACTACGAGCTCGTGTTCCGGGAATTCGCGCAGGTCGATGCGTCCCCTTCGCGTCCACACCATGGAACCGGCCTCGGCCTCGCCATTGCTCGCAATCTGGTCGAGCTGCATTCCGGGACCATTTGGGTCGAGAGCGAGCTTGGCAAAGGAAGCAGGTTCTTTTTCACGCTGCCGCTCAACCCTCCGCGCGACTAAGTGCCAGCGCGCATTCTGATCGTGGAAGACAGTCCACTCGTGACGGATGCGTTTCGCGTCCTCTTCACCGCGGTCGGCTACGAGGTGGACTCCGCGGCGACCGTAGCGGAGGCGATCGAGCAAGCCACGTCGGCACCGGTCGATATGATGTTGCTCGATCTTTCGCTACCCGACGGAAACGGACTGGAGGTCCTGAAAGTTCTTCGCAAGCGCGGCTCGCTTCCCCGATCTACGCTGGCGATGACGGGCCACAACGATTTGGCTTCGCGTCGCAGCTGCCTCGAGGCCGGTTGCGCGGATGTACTCCTCAAGCCTGTCCCAGTCGCCGAGCTCTTACGTCAGATAGAACACCACCTGGCATAGCAGAACGCCGCGCGCGTCCCCGCGCGGGACCACTCCTCAAGCGATACTACCGCACCAAGTACCGCCTGTTCGCGCGAGAGAAGCGTCCGCGCCCACCGCAGCGTGGGCTCATCATGCTTCAGATCGATGCCCTCGCTTACTCCGATCTCCGGCGTGCCCTCGAACTGGGTCTTTGTCCGACGATTTCGCGGCTGATGCGCGAAGGATTCGCGCTCAGGCGCTGGTTCTGCGGACTCCCATCGGCGACGCCGTATTGTCAGGCAGGGATGTTCCACGGCGAGAACGGCGGGATTCCGGCGTTTCGATTCTACGACAAGGCAGCGCGCAAGGTTATCACCTGCAATGCACCGCACGGCGTGCAGTACATCCGGGATCGCATCCATTCCCCAGGAGCGCTCGCGGGCGGATCGAGTTACGTCAACCTTCTGGACGGAGATGCGCAGACCGTCGCCTTCACCGTCGCCACGCGAGACAAGATGTCCGTCTACCGACGGCTCGGTGGAACCCGTATGGCGCTCCTGATGGTGCTGCACCCGATCCGCATGGCGCGCATGGTTCTTCAGGGAGCATTCGAGTGGTTGCTCGAGGAATGGGAGCGGGCTCGCGGCGAGCTGGCCGGCAGGGTGACGCACTCCGAAGGCATCTTTCCCTTCATACGCATCCTCAGCAACGTCGTCGTACGCGAGCTGCAGACGATGGCGATTCTGCTCGACGTCTATCTCGGCGTTCCCATCATCTACAGCACTTTCATGCAGTACGACGAGCTGGCGCATCATTTCGGGCCGTCGAGCAAGCAGGCGCTGGTCGACTTGCGCCGCACGGATGCACGCATCGCCGAGATCTGGAGAATGGCGCAGCTGGCAGGGGGACGGGGTTACGATCTCGTCATCCTCTCCGACCACGGAATGACGCCGGCGCTGAGCTACCGCGTGAAGTACGGGGAGTCGCTGGGCGTGACGGTGCAGCGAATTCTCGATCAGACGCGGCTGCAGGGCGCGCAGCCGCCGCGAGCATTGGCCAGCTACGCCGAGGACACCGAGTACTCGGACATCGGCCCGGGAGTCGTGGAGGCAGTCGCACAGCTGACGCCGGTTTCGTTTGGTGCCAGAAATGCCATTCGCAAATTCCGCGACTGGCTGAGAAGTCGTTACGGTTTGCGCGAGATCATTTTCCCGGAGAAATACCGCGTCGACAGGACGAACGATGTCGTGGTCACGTACAGCTCCTGTCTGGCACTGGTGTACTTCGCGGCGACGGAGCAACGGCTCACGCTCGAGCAAATCACGGCCGATGCGCGGTGGGCCAGGCTACACGAGCAGCTCGTCGCACATCCGGGCATCGGACTTGTGGCCACTGTCTGGGGCGGCGGGGTGAATCTGGCGGGCAAGCACGGACGCGCGACTCTACGCGACGGTGAGCTCCGGGTGATCTCCGGAGAGAATCCGCTCGAGATTTTCGGCACTGAGCCGTACGTGCTGCGAGCGGTGGAATCGCTGGTGACGCAGCCGAACGCCGGGGATTGCGTTCTGTTCGGCGCGTTCGACGGCTACGACATCATCTCCTTCGACGATCAGGTCGGCGCGCACGGCTCGGCGGGCGGCGATCAGGTCTATCCTTTCATCATCTCGCCCGAGAGGCTCGGCCTCGCGGCTGAATCACTCGAGGACGCGCGCGACATTCACCGCACGGTCCTGGCCCGGTACGCCGCTGCCAACGCTGAGAATGCTCCGCCCTCGGCCGCGCGTTTGACGCCAGTCGTGCCCCGCGCCGCGGTCTAAGGTCGCTTCCGCTGCGTCGGCGGACTCGGTTGCCGGTACGGCGGAGAGGATCCCCTTCGGCGGCTACGCTCGCTTTCCCCGCCCGCACGCTTGCGCTTAGCGGGCACCCGAAGCCCCTAACAGCGCTCCCTCGCTCTGCTCGGTCACGGGTCTCCTCCTCGCGCTCGCTTTGCAAAGCCGCCTACGGGGACCCTCTCCGCCTTCCCAACGAGTTCAACGCATGCTGAAGCATCTCGTTCGCGCCTCACGACGCGCACTCCGATGCGATAGCGCGGCCGCCCTATCTCTCTGCGCGGGAGCGCGCCGAGCGAAGCTTGGCATCTCCGTGCTCCCCACGGGGGCGAGCGCGGACAAACTGCGGACGCAGTGCGCACGCGCCGGCGCGAAGCGCGCTGCAGTTACAGATCTGTGTAGGGAGGTGAGCGTGTCCTCGGAGGGGCACCCGCAGCAAGAGCCCGCCGTTTGGGCGCGCCAGCGCGCCCCAACGGCGGGCGTGCGAGGACACTGCCCCGCAGAGGACACCCTCACCGACCGCATACACAGATGCAAGTCGCAGCGAGGCGCGAGGCCTAGGCCGTCGCAATCCCTTCGACGATGGTCTTAAAGGCCGAGGCCGAGATTTTCTCGGGCTCGAACGGCTCACCCGCTCTTTTCATGACGCCTTTGCAGACTTGATCGAGAGTCACGAGCGGCGCGTCGGCCTCGGCTTGGACTTCGACCTCCCACTTTCCGCGGTCGGGTCCCTTGAGCGTGTGGCGATATCTGGCGGTAAACACCGTGTGGCGATGCACGATGATCTCGCGATCTTCCTCCTCGATAGGGAGGAATTCGTCGCCTGCGCTCTCGCTTAGAGCTTCGGGCGGCTCGTCAGGTTCGTGCAGGTGCTGTGGCTCTGGTGGCAGTGGAATGGCGGCAACGACGGCCACTCCAGTCTCGACGCCAGACTGCCGCAGCGGCGGAAACAATCTCACTTCATCCACAGCGTTGACGCCGATGCGGTCGGCTATTTCGCGCAAGAATCTCTCGGTAGTCTCGATCACGCTGGTGCCTTCGAAGTTTGACCTGCTGCCTGCTCTGCCTTCCTGTCTGTGAGCTCACGCTCTACGTAGAGTTTCAGAATGTGCATGAAATCCTGCGCATTCGTCACCACTCCGAACGCCTGGTGGGTACCGCGATCCTTCAGCTTGCTCACCACGAATTCGGACGAGTCGACGCAGATGGTGGGAAGCTCGCGCATCGATCCATCCTTCTCCGTAACGAACGCCGGCAGCATGTTGCCCGTGGCTATCGCGTGCAGCGCAGTCGCGATCAGAACAGCCATGGTGGCGCGTGTCGTATGCCGCTTCATCGCGTCCTGGGCCGCGAGTGTATCGGTAATCACCTCGGGAAGAGGGCCATCGTCGCGAATCGAGCCGGTGAGGACGTAGGGAATCCCCTGCCGCACGAGCGCGTGCATGATCCCATCCTTGATCACGCCCTGCTCTACCGCGCGGGCAATGGATCCTGCCGCTCTCACCTTGTTGATCGCGCGCATGTGAAGTCCGTGGCCGCCCGTCGTCGCCTCGCCGGTTCGGGTCATTCCAAGCGTAGTTCCGAATATCGAAGCCTCGATGTCATGCACCGCCACGGCGTTTCCCGCGAGGAGCGCCGACACGAAACCGTTTTCGATGAACCAGACCATGTCCGCGCGCGCGCGCGAATGTACCAGTGCCGGCCCCGTTACCCAGATCGGATACCCGCCGCGATCGCGCTCTTCGATGAGGATGTGCGCCATCAACGCGTAGTCAATCGGCTTCTCGCGCGACACCTCGCTCGTCATGAACTTGAACTCGCCTTCTTCGTCGCCGAGGAAGGAGCCAGTGTGAACGTAGATGCCTTCGCTTCCGTCTTCCGCGCTGCCGACTGCCACCAGGTCGCCTTTCTTCAGCTTGCGCCCTTCCCGGATCCAGAGCTCGTCGTCGTCGAGCACGAGCGACGCGTCCATCCTCGGCTCGCGTGGCATGCGCCACGCACCCTTGATGCGAACGTAGGTCGGAAGATTCGTCGTCGAGAAAAAGTTCTCGGGGAGCACGCCGTCGGCCGGCGCCGCGATGAACTTGGCGTCAGGGGCGTTTGCGAGCGCCGGCAAATTGAAATCCGGGTGTCGTAGTGTTGTCACGCTCTAAAGATAAACGTAAAGCTGCGAACTGAGGACTAACTACCGAGGTCTACGGGCCAACTGCTACTACGAATCGCAGACTAATTGCGGATTGGGAGACTAACTACGGATTGAGGACGCTTTCCGGAGCGAGGACCAATTGCAACTTCGAGCTTCAGCCTGTAGTCCGCAGTTCGTAGTTAGTGTCCCAATCCGCAGTTAGTCTGCGATCGCAATTGCAGTTGGCTCGTAGTCCTCAGCCATTAGTCCGTAGTTCGAAGTAGCAGCTAGTCCACAGTCCTCAGCCGTTTAGAGCAAGGCTACTGGATCTCGATCAAGCGTCACGCGGAGCTGGGCGACGGTCGGAACCTCGAAGCGCTCCATGAAGTAGCGGCTCACGCGCGTGAGCTCGCCGGGATGCTCGGACTTGAGCAGCAAGTGCCAGCGCCAGCGGTTCTTGATTCTCTCGATGGGACACGGGGCGGGTCCCACTACCGTCACTTCGTCTTCGGCGCGCGTGGCAATCAGCTCGCGGAGCCATTCTCCGGCGTGGATGGCCAGCTTGGCAACCGAATCCTCGACTAGCCCGCTGAAGACGATGTTCGCGATCCGCACATTTGGAGGATAAGGTGGATCGACACGCCCCTCCATCTCTTCACGCACGAACGAGACGTAATCGTGGGCAACGGCGTACCGCACGGCATGATGCGCCGGCAATCTCGTCTGAATCAGCACACGACCGCCCTTCGCGCCACGTCCCGCTCTTCCAGAAACCTGGCTTAGAAGCTGAAAGCAGCGCTCCGACGCCCGGAAATCCGGGAAATTGATCCCGACATCCGCGTCTACGACTCCGACGAGCGTGACATTCGGGAAGTCGAGTCCCTTGGCGATCATCTGTGTCCCGAGGAGGATGTCGACCTCCCCTTCGGCGACGCGGTCGAGAATCCGGGTGTGCGCCCATTTCCCGCTGGTGGTATCCACATCCATTCGCGCGATGCGAGCCGAGGGGAATCGCTCCGACAGAAGACGTTCGACCTGCTGGGTACCGAGTCCTCGCTGCCGGAGATATCTGCCTCCGCAGCGTACGCAATCAGGACGCGGATCTTCCTTGTGCAGACAGTAATGACAGACAAGCCGCTCCGGATTCCGGTGATGCGTGAGTGTGATGCTGCAGTTCGGGCAAGTGGCGACGGCGCCGCAGTCGATGCACTGGATGAACGACGAGTAGCCACGTCTGTTGAGCAGCAGAATACTCTGTTCTCGGCGATTCATGGTCTCGACGATCGCATCGTGGAGCGGCTCCCGAATCACTGCGCCGTAATCGACCCCGCCCTGAGCCATCGCGTTGTAGTCAGTCGGGATTCGGCGCAGATCGATCACTTCGACGCTGGGCAGTCGCCCCCCACCCACCCGATCGGGGAGCGTGAGAAGCGTGTACTTCCCCGAGGAAGCGTTCGCCCAGCTCTCCAGCGAAGGAGTCGCACTGCCGAGAACCGTGATCGCGCCTTCGTTCTTCGCCCGCACGATCGCCACCTCGCGCGCATGGTAGCGCGGCGTTTCCCCCTGCTTGTAGCTCGACTCGTGCTCCTCGTCCACGATAATGGCGCCCAGGTTCTCGAGCGGCGCGAACACGGCCGACCGCGCTCCGACCACGATCCGCTTGTCACCGCGTTTGAGCGCGAGCCACGCGTCGTAACGCTCGCCCTCGCTGAGCGCCGAGTGCAGGACCGCGACCCTGTCGCCGAATGCGCCGCGGAACCGGTCGACCGCCTGCGGAGTGAGCGCTATTTCGGGAACGAGTACTATCGCGGTCTGTCCGCGCTCGTCCACGATTCGGCGCAAGAGCTCGATATAGACGAGCGTCTTGCCACTACCCGTGATCCCATGGAGGAGAAATACATCTCCGTCTTTCGCGTTCGACATCGTATCGATGGCGTGTCGCTGAGCGGGAGTCGGCTGCAGCCTCGTGGCCGAGATTCCACCGCGCGACGAGAACGGGTCGCGCTCGACCTCCTCTTCCTCGATTACCAGCAGTCCGCGTTTCTCGAGTGACTTGATGACCGACGGCGAAAAATCGATCTGGGCGGTCAGATTCTCGACGGATGTATTCCCACCAAGCGATTCGACCAGCTCGAACACCGCACGCTGCTGCCTGGAGCGCGCGAACGCCTTGTCTCGTTGCAGTAACGACGGTATGTCTGCTCCGAGCTTCACGACCCGACGCGTCTTCCGGGAAGGACGCGGATCCTGCGCGCCCGTGAGAGCGGCGGGCAGCACTGTTCGGAGCACAACACCCAACGGCACGATGTAGTAGTCCGCAATCCACTTGCATAGCTCGAGCAACGACGTTCCGATCGCCGGCTCCGTGTCGGGGGACTCGAGCACAGCTTTGGGCTTTCGCTTCAGTGGACTGACGTCGCTTATTCCTATGCAGACACCGACTTCCTTGCCGCTCCGCAGAGGAACGACGATGCGCGACCCGACGACTACCGGATTTGCAAGCCCTTCTTCGACCGCGTAGGTGAATGTCTGGAAGAGCGGCAGCGGCAGCGCGACCTGGATGAATCGCGGCGCGTTGTCACGCACTTTGAAACGCCGCGGATAAATCCACGCTCGGCGCCGGAGTCGCACCGAGGCCCGGTCCATCGGACAGGCGAATCGAGCCACCTTCGATCGAGGTACCCCGAAACGGATCGCTGGACAGGAGCGCGGCCCCGTCGAAATCGGCGTAATCGAGCAGTGGCGAGATCTGCGCGATCGCCGAGATACCGAGCGAGCTCTCGATCATGCAGCCCGCCATGACCTGCATGTCCAGCGCGCGTGCGGCGTGCACCATCCGCATCGCTTCGCGAAGGCTCCCACATTTTGCGAGCTTGATATTGATCCCATCGACTGCTCCCGCGAGTTTGCCAACATCGCTCGCCACGAGGCACGACTCGTCAGCGAAAACAGGCAGCTTGGAGCTTTTGCGGACAAAACGGAGCCCCTCGATGTCGTTGGCGGCGACCGGCTGCTCCAGCATCTCCACGCCGTGCTCGGCGAGAAAGTCGCTCATGCGAACGGCGTGCTTAGCCGTCCAAGCGGCGTTCGCATCCACTCGCAGGCGTTTCGCTGGGGCCGCGTTCCGGATGATGCGCACGATCTCCATGTCGCGATCGGTTCCGAGCTTGATCTTGAGAATCGGGTACTCCCCCGCCTCTGCAACGCGCTTTTCCAGCTCGTGATTCTCCGCGATGGCGATCGTAAAACTCGACTGCGGGGTCGTCGCAGCATCGAGTCCCCAGATTCGGTAGACCGGCAGTCCCAGGCGCTTGCCCACGAGATCATGCAGCGCCGAGCTGACGGCGCTCTTCGCCGAAGCGTTGCCTCGCAGGACACGGTTGAGATGCGACTCGATCGACTCGAGGGAAAATGGGTCGGCGCGCTCGAGCACTGGCTTGAACTGTCCGAGCGCGGCAATGACGGTCGACACCGATTCGCCGTAGTAACGATTGGGTGCTGCTTCCCCGAAGCCTTCCGCGCCGTCATCGTCGGTAAGCCGAACGATGACGTTGCGGTGGTGTGAGTAACCCCCGCGCGCGATCACGAACGGGTGGGTCGGATTCAGTTCGATTGTCTGGTGCGAGAGCTTCATCCAGCGGCCACTGCGGGGGCAGGGCGCGCCGTCCGAGCCATGCGGAATTCGTGGTGCGCCGATGCCGTCGAGAGAAAATTAATCAGAGCGTCGGCGAGATCGTTGCCCCGTTCGTAACGGTGCGAAGGATTCTTCTCGAGGCACTTCATTACGATCGCGGCCAGCTGCTGCGGAATCCGGGAATCCACGACGTCGGGCGACACCGCCGTCTCGGTCACGTGCTTGTAGCTGATCGAATAGCTGTCGGCGCCGTCGAAGGGCGGGAAGCCGAGGAGTGTTTCGTACATCACGACGCCCAGGCCGTAGAGGTCGCTCCGGCCGTCGAGCAGCTTTCCGCGCGCCTGCTCTGGCGACATGTAATGCGGAGTCCCCATGACATTGCCGCTTCCGGTCATGCGGCTGCGGAAGTGGCCGGTGGCGATTCCGAAATCCGTGACGAGCGCGTTCTCGTCTTCATCGAACAAGATATTGTCCGGCTTGATGTCGCGGTGCACCAGTCCCCGGCGGTGCGCGTAATCGAGTCCGGTAGCCACTTGCGCCGCGACGGCCGCAGTCGTTTCTGGAGACAGAGAGCGATGGCCGCCGATGCGGTCGCTCAACGTGCCCCGGGCCAGGTACGGCATCACCAGGAAAACGTGATCATCGACCATTCCAAAATCGATGATCTTGCAGATGTGTGGGTGCATCAGCTGCGCCGCGGATTCCGCTTCCCGCTTGAAGCGCTCCCGCATCTCGTGCTCGCGCGCGAGGTGCGGATGAAGAACCTTGATCACGACCGGGGAGTCGAGGACCACGTGAAGCGCGTAGTACACGCTCGCCATGCCACCTTCGCCGACGCGGTGCATGATGGTGTATCGGCCGCCCGTCACCTGCCGTAGCGCCGTCACGGACGGGTCGGGCGGTGATTGCCGCCGGTCCGTGCTGTCGGGCATGATGATCCCGCAGCGAACGCAGCGCGCTGCTTCACCCCGGTTCCAGCTCCCGCAATCAGTGCAGAACATGGTCAGCCCCCGAACTGCATGCGTACGAAGTCGTACGGCGGCCACGGTCCCGTGACGCGGAAGTCGAGGCCGGGCTGACGCTTTGCTTCCGCGGACACGGTGTCGTTGAACGCCTGCCAGCGTTGCGTGTCGATGAGGAACGATGCGCGGGCGACGACCCCATCTTCGTCGTCACCGTCCGCCACGGGCAGACTTACTGTCGCCGCCGCCTGGCTCCTCAGCAGCCTTAGACTCTCGGCGGCCATACCAGCCAGGCTCTTCCTGGAATCGTCTTCGTGGCTGCCATGTGTCGTGATGCTCACGCGAGCGGCGGTATGGCCTTCAACCACCGCGAGGGCCTCGGTGAGGGTGAAATAATGCAGCTCGAGCCAGCGCATCATGGTCGACTGCGACTGGAAAACCGTTCCCGGCGGCGCAGGCAGTACGGCCGCATGGGAGTGGGACTCCTCGAGAACACGCACATAGTTCCCCATGTCGTCGTCCCCCAGGGTCGAAGCGGAGTAAGGCGCCGGCTCGACAATGGCCGCGAGCGCGCGATAGTGCACGAGCGTCGTGCCATCGGCCAACGACATCGCCTGGCCTGACTCGACGGCGGCGACGCCGTACAAACGCAATCCTACAGAAGTTTGCGCCATTTGAGACCAGCAAGAATTGTCAAAGTAGCGACCACGCCCAGAGCTTTGGCCGCCATCCCTAGACGATTGGAGACCGGTGTTCGATAGCTCTCCGGGAGCGGACTGAGTGCAGCGCTCATCTGCCTTGAAGTTAGCGGTTAAGGGGCGAGCGCGCGCAGGTGACGGAGAGCCGCCTGAGCCAGCCTGTCGGGCGCGTATCCACCCTCCAACGCGCTGACAATGCGACCTCCGCACCACGAGTCCGCACGTGCTACGAGCGAGCGGGTAAGCGACTCGAAATCGTCCGTTTCGAGGGTGAAACCACCCAGTGGGTCGCCAGCGAGGGAATCGAATCCGGCGGAGATCAGAATCAGCTCCGGCACGAAGCCATCAGTCGCCGCATCGATGCCGCGTTCTAGCGCCTGAACGTAGTCGGAGCGCGGCAGGCCGGCAGGCTTCGGAATGTTCCAGACCGTACGGTGGGGACCGCGATCGTCAGCCGCTCCGGTTCCGGGATACCACGGCCATTGGTGCATCGAGACGAAGTGGATGTCCGGCTCCTTCTCCACCAGAGCCTGTGTTCCATTTCCGTGATGGACATCCCAGTCGACGATCAGGATCCTCTGCAATCCGTGCTTCTTGCGCGCGTAGTGCGCGGCGATCGCGACATTGCCAAAGAGGCAGAATCCCATGGCGCGGTTGTGAACGGCGTGATGGCCCGGAGGGCGTATAGATGAAAAGCTCCGGGGATTGACGCCAGTCACCGAGAGATCTACGCCCATAAGTACGCAGCCGGCCGCAGCGGTAGCCGCATCCCACGATCCGCTGCTCGCCACCGTATCCGCATCGAGCCGCCCTCCTCCCTGCTCGGCGATTACCCTGACCGACCGAACGTACGACGGATCATGGGCAAGCTCGAGCTCTTCGATGGTCGCGTGACGGCCTTCGAGATGCTCGACGGTGTGAAACAGGTCCGGGTCTTCACGCAACGCGCGGGTGATGGCTCGCATGCGTCCGACGTGCTCCGGATGTCCCCAACCGGTGTCGTGTCGTCCGCAGTCGCTATGTGAGATGAACGCGGCCCGCATTGCGCGGGACGCCTACCCTACCGGTCGCCGACGGCGGTCGGTGATGAGAAAGATCGATCCGTTCTTCGCCTCGGTGGATGAAATCGGGGCGTCCTCGTCCAGGATCTCCCAGCCGTGCAATTTGACGACGTACTGGTCGTCATTCCTGACGTCGGGATAGAGCTCTTTCAATGCGAGGTGTTTGAGGCTCTTCACGGAAGCCGATGGATCCGCATCGATGCGGATGGCGTCCCACGCCTCCAGAACCTGTGCTCTCAGCTGAAGCACCGGTCCGGACCCGGAGCCGAGCTTGTACGCTTTGCCCCGGGTTCTCAAGCCGCTCACGAACGGTGTGGGCGCGGTCATTCTCCGCCTTCGGTCGCGACGGCGAGGGGCACAGGCGCGAGGGTGGCGAAGAAGCGGGCGATCTGTTGATCGAAGAGGTAAGTCGAGCCGGTAACCTTCGTTTCCCCCGCGCCGGGAATTGCGGCGATCACGACCTCTTCTCCACCCTGTCCGCGCAGTGTCACGTGCGCATTCGACTCCTGCTCTGGAAAGGCAGCATAGATGCCAGTTTGCCGCGCAAAAAAATCCTTTGCCGAGCGGAGGACTTCGGCGGGGCTGTGTGAGGTCGTTGTTTCCTGGAGCGTGCGATTATGCTGTGACATTATGCCGGGTCGAGGGTTTCGAGTGGGTGCGTGCAATCTAGACCGGGCGGGAAGGAGCTACAAGCTAACGCATTGCGGGGCAGCGACCCATTTCACCTTGGACAACACCCACCGCGGCGGTCGGCATCTTGCAACTCGCGGTTCGCGAAACCTTCACGAACAGGGCAGACGAAAATGTTGACGAGTAGATCCGTGCTGCGTGCGCTGGCGCTCGCTTCCGCAATCGTTGTATCCGGTCAGGCGTCGGGTCAGGGCGCCGCCACCCGGCTTCCGCCGGCGACCTACAAACCTGAGTTCGGCACGATGTGGACCTTCGACGCGCCGCCGCTCGACTACTGGCGCCGAACTTATGGTTTTGCGCCAGATCAACGATGGCTCGACCACGTCCGCTTATCGTCTGTCCGCCTGCCAAACTGTTCGGCGTCGTTCGTATCGTCGCGGGGATTGGTGATGACCAATCACCACTGTGGACGCGACTGCACCGCGGCGGCCTCACCAGCGGACTCGAACTACATCCAGACCGGCTTTGCGGCGCGAACACTCGCCGATGAGAAGAAATGCCCTGGCCTGTACGTGGATCAGCTTCAATCGATTCAGAATGTCACCGACAGGGTCCGGAGCGCGATCACGGGATCGACTCCAGCCGCTCAGGCCGCGCAGCGCACCGCGGTAATCTCGCAGATACAAACCGAGTGCAATCAGCAGACGCAGCTTAACTGCCAGGTCGTCTCGCTCTATCAGGGCGGCATTTACTCGCTTTACCGCTATCGCCGCTTCAGCGACCTCAGGCTCGTTATGGCGCCGGAGGGTGACATCGCGTTCTTCGGTGGCGATCCGGACAACTTTACCTATCCCCGGTACGATCTCGATCTGACGCTGCTTCGCGTTTACGAGAACGGACAGCCGTACAGTCCGCCTGACTATCTCAAGTGGAGTGCAGGTGGCGCCGTCGAGAACGAGCTGGTGTTCGTCGTCGGAAACCCTGGTTCCACGGGGCGCCTCAACACCATCGCCCAGATGGAATTCCTCCGTGACGTCGGGTATCCCGCGTCACTCGCGGCGTACAAGCGCGCGCTCGCCATTTACGCCGAGCTTGCCCGCACGGACACCTCGGCTGCTCGGCGGTACCAGAACGATGTCTTCGGCGTGGCGAACTCCCAGAAGGCGGTGACCGGGTACCGCGCCGGACTGCTCGATACTCTGAGCATGTCCAAGAAACGCGCTTTCGAGCGGGAGTTCCGTGCGCGAATCGCGGCGGACCCCAAGCTTCAGGCGCAGTACGGCGGTACCTGGGATGCTATCGCGCAGGCTCAGCGCGAGCTGGCGACGTTCAATCCGCAGCTCCGCTATCGCGGCTTCGGTGGTGGGTCGACGCTCCTCCAACTGGGCGCGGGTCTGGTACGCGTTGCGACGGAAAGCGGCAAGCCGGATTCAGCGCGCCTTCCACAGTATCGCGGCGCCGGACTCAACAACATCAAGGCGCAGCTCTCCCAGCCAATCCCGATAGACACTGCATTCGAACGCCTCGCAATCGCGGCGCAGCTGCGCGCGGCGCAGAGCGAGCTCCCGGCAAACGATCCGTTCCTCCAGGTCGCGCTGCGCGGTCGTACACCGGATGCGGTGGCTGCTGACCTCGTGCGGAACACCAAGGTCGGGGATCTGGCGTTCCGCCAGTCGCTGCTCCAGGGCGGAGAGTCGGCGGTGAACGCCTCGACGGATCCGTTGATTGCGTGGGTGCGCGCCGTCGATCCGCTCAATCGGGCTGTCACCACCAGGGCCAATGCACTGAACGCCATCATCGCCACGAACAGTGAGAAGATCGGTCAGGCGTTGTTCGCCGCCTACGGCACCGCGCTGCCTCCGGATGCGACGTTCACTCTGAGGATCAGCGATGGTGTGGTGAAGTCGTTCCCGAGCAACGGGACCATTGCGCCCTACAAGACCACGTTCTACGGTCTATACGAGCGGTCGGCGGCGTTCGACGACAAGGATCCGTTCAAGCTTCCGCAGCGCTGGGTGGACCGCAAGAACAACCTGGATCTGTCGACTCCGTACAACTTCGTATCCACCAACGATATCATCGGGGGAAATTCGGGCAGTCCTGTGATCAACAAGAGCGCGGAAGTCGTGGGGCTCGTCTTCGACTCGAACATCGAAGGTGTGTCGAATCGATTCATTTTCTCGACGGACGTGGGTCGCACCGTCAGCGTGCACTCGCGCGGGATCGTCGAGGCATTGCGGAAGATGTACGACGGCTCGCGCATCGCCGACGAGCTGCAAGGCCGATAGTCGCCAGCGCTTTCTTTGGATCTTAGCGCCGGTCAGTCGGGAGGGGGTCCTCTCCGGCGCTACGCTCGCGAAGAGGATACCCCGACTCGACCCAAGCAGAGATGCATGATGGCACGCTCTAGATGCCGCGCGCGATTCTCGCGAAAGCCGGATGAGTCAAGCGAGCAGCGATTCGATTTTGCGAATCAGCGGCTGGAATGACAGCGTGCCGGCGCCCACGCGAGACGCGATTTCTTCAGCAGTGTCGCGCTGACCCTGCGCGAACAACTCGCCGACCATCCACGGTCCCGCGCTCGGATTCCAGAACCAGTCCACGTCGAAGCGGGCCGTCAGCTCCTCATTGAGAACAGACTGGAGCTGCCACGCTCGCAGGTATCGCGCCGAGTAGTATCGGGGATCGACATCCACGAACGCGTCGGCGGCGACATACTCGAACCCCGTCGCTTTGCTGAGCAGCGACACGTAGAGATCGGGCAGCTCCGACCAGCGCACCTCGCCGCTGTAGAGCGCGCGCTCGTAAATAAGTTTGGCGCAGTAGCGTCGCAGGAAATGCAGCTCCTCGAAGCCAGCGGTGCGCAGAAAATTCCCGACCCGGTTGCTGCCAAGCCTGGTGTAGCGAAGCAGCCAGCCGCTGTCCTGCATCCGGTGATCGAACAGCATCGCGTACGATTCGGTGACCGAGTTGTCTCCCAGCCATCTGAACTCGAACGGATAGTCCGGGCTCGCGTATCCATAGTGCAGCGCGTGTCCCAGCTCGTGCAGGAAAGTGCTGTAATCGCTCTGGCCGCCATGCGGCCGCAGCACAAGGTAGACTTCCTCGGGGACTCGAACCGGAGAACAGAACGCGCGCGATCGCTTCCCTTCGCGCTCTCCGACGTCGAAGATGATCCGCCCGTCGGCGGTCGGGTCGATTCCCATCTCCGAGACCTGCCGCCGCATTACCGTTTCCATCTCGTTGGCGGGAAACGCATCGTCGAACTCCGAAGCCCGGAATAGAGCGAGAGCGTCCGCACGCTTGGCCTGCGACGCCTTGATGCCGAGAGACTTTTTCAGAACCCGAGGGAGGGTGTCATCCCACATCGACTCGGTATCGCGCAGAAATCGTTCACAGCTCGTTGCCAGCGCATCGAGCGATATCCCGGTGACCGCCTCGAACGACGCGTTGTAGTCCCCGTCGATGCCGAGGGATTCGATGTATTCCTTCTCGCGCTGCAGCCTCTCCAGCCGCATCGGCGCGTGCTCTTCCTTCACCAGCTTCGCTCTGGCCTGATCCAGCGCCAGTCTCAGCGCCCGATCGCTCGTGTTGGCAATCTCGATGGGAGCGGCCTGATACTGGATCACGCGCCCATCCGGTGAGTGAATTATCGCAGAATTCTCCCACTCGATCTCTCGCTCGTCGAGCGCGGCGAGCGGCTTCGCGGCTTGCGTCTCGATCTCCCACTCGAGTAGCGCCTGGGCGGATCTCCTGTCGTCGGTATCTTCCGCCGCCGAACGGAATGCATCGAGCGTGAGGTGGAGAGCTTCCTCGCCCAGTATGTCGCCGTACTTCTCGTAGATTGGTTGGAGCTCCGCGGTCTTCTTGAGTCCCGCGTACGCGAGATAGCTTTCGCGCGAGATCGTTTCCATGAACGCCTGGCCTTCAGCTCGCAGGCGCTGAAGGTCGAGGAAGCTCACGTCGCAAGATTGCGAGCGAGATACTCTTTGAGCTGACCGGCTTCCACTCGCTCCTGTTTGAGAGTGTCGCGGTCGCGCACCGTCACCGTCGCATTCGTGAGTGACTCGCCGTCGATCGTGATGCCGAACGGAGTCCCGACCTCATCCTGACGGCGGTAACGCCGGCCGATCGCCCCGCTATCGTCGTAGAAGACCGGGAAGGATTCTCTCAAGTCGTCGGCAATGCGATGCGCCATTTCCGGCATTCCATCCTTTTTCACGAGTGGGAATACACCCGCCTTGATCGGCGCGATCGATGCGTGCAGCCCCAACACGGTTCTGCCTTCGGATTCTCCTTCGACTGCCTCCTCGCGGTATCCGTTCACAAGAACCGCGAGAGCTGTTCTGTCAGCGCCGACCGATGTCTCCACCACGTACGGAAGGTAGCGGCGGTTGTTGGGCTGATCGAAGTACTCGAGCTTCTTCCCGGAGAATTGCTGGTGCTGCGACAGGTCGAAGTCGCCCCGGTTGTGCACGCCTTCTATCTCCTGGAATCCGAGCGTGCCCCCGAAATCGAATTGCACATCGAACGCCGCGCGGGCGTAATGCGCCAGCTCATCTTTCGTGTGCTCGTGGAACTGCAGCCTGTTTTCGGCCAGACCAAGCCCGCGGTGCCAGGTCATCCGCTGCTCCTTCCAGTACTCGAACCACTTCATGTCCGTGCCGGGCTCGACAAAGAACTGCATCTCCATCTGCTCGAACTCGCGCGTGCGGAAAATGAAGTTGCCGGGCGTGATCTCGTTGCGAAATGCTTTGCCGATCTGCGCGATTCCGAACGGAATCTTCTGTCGCGTCGACTGTTGAACGTTTAGAAAGTTGACGTAGATGCCCTGTGCCGTCTCCGGCCGGAGATAGACTATCGACGCCGAGTCCTCGACGGGACCCATGAACGTCCTGAACATCAAGTTGAACTGGCGGGCCTCGCTGAGCGTTCCTTTCATCCCGCACGCCGGGCACTGCGCGTCGGGAGTCCCGGGTGTGCCCTTGATGCGGGGGTCATCGGCGCGGAATCGCTTCTTGCAGTTCTTGCAATCCACGAGTGGATCGACGAATCCACTAACGTGCCCACTCGCTTCCCAGACGCGCGGATGCATCAGGATCGCAGCATCGAGTCCCTCGATGTCGTTCCGTGCGCGCACCATCGCGTGCCACCAGCGATCCTTAAGGTTCCTTTTGAGCTCGACGCCAAGCGGACCGTAATCCCACACTGATCCGGTGCCGCCGTAGATCTCTGAGGATTGGAAGATGAAGCCGCGCCGCTTCGCGAGCGAAACCAGCTTCTCCATTACATCGGGGTGGTTGGGCATCGTGGAAAGCTAGTCGCCCCGAGCGCTATGCATCCAGTTCCGGGCTCAGCTTCGGCTCCGTCGGAGCGCGCTGGCCGAGAAGGCGCGCAACGATTCGGTCGCCATGAAAGCGTCCGTTTTCAATGAACACCTTGTTCGCATCGTAGCCGGCGACGACGACTCCCGCGATGAACAACCCGGAAATCGGTGTTTCGAGAGTATTGGGGTCGTGGTCGGGTATGCCGGTCTTCGGATTTATCGGCACCCCGCTTTCGCGCAGGAGGTCGAGACTCGGCGCAAAACCTGTCATGATGTAAACGCGATCCGCTCTCAGGCGGGCGTCATGCTTACCGGTCGTGAGCACAACGTCGGCCGGTTCGATCGACTTGATGCGACTGTCCCATTTTACGGCGATCTGGCCTTCCTTCACACGGTTGGTAAAATCTGGCAGCACCCACGGCTTGATTTTCTTGTCGAAGGTTGGGCCGAAATGAACGAGCGTCACTCGTGCGCCTGATCTCCACAGATCCAGCGCCGCTTCCGCCGCGGAATTGCCGCCACCAACGACCACGACATCCTGCTGAAACGCTTCATGTCCTTCGTGATAGACGTGCGTGACGTGTGGCAGGTCTTCGCCCGGCACCCCAATGCGATTGGGTGAGCCGAAGTATCCGGTTGCGATAACGACCGCTCCAGCTCTGGTCTTGCTCTCCTCTCCACCGGCCGTCCGCGAGACCACGGTGAATTCCCCGGACCATCCCTGGATCGCGGTCACGCGCTCACGCTGGCGCACCGGAATCCCGAAATACGAGACGACAGCGCGGTAGTACGCGAGTGCATCCCGTCGCGTCGGCTTCTCGGTGGCGATCACGAAGGGCAGTCCACCGATCGAGAGCTTCTCAGCGGTAGAAAAGAATCTGGCGTAGATCGGGTACGCAGCGATCGTGCTCACAACGACCCCGCTTTCGATCACCTGCGCGCGCAACCCTGCGCGTTGTGCGGAGACCGCCGCCGCGAGGCCGCACGGACCCCCACCGACGATCACGAGGTCCGCGTCGTTCGCCATCGGATCTATTCGGTGGTCAGACGACGCCGACAGGGCTCGCGGGAAGCGCGCCCTCCACGCCGATTATCTGATCGCGCCGGGTGCCTACACTCACGTACGTGATTTGTGTCTCGACGAGCGATTGGATGCGGTCGAGATAGCGACGGGCCCGCGCCGGCAAATCAGTAAGGCTTCGAGCTTCCGCCGTAGTCGTCTTCCAGCCGTCGAACCACTCGTACCGGGGCACGGCGCGACCGAGTACATCCAGATCGCCGGGAAATTCCTCGTAGACCTCGCCGTCCGCTTCGTATCCTGTGCAGAGACCGATCCGGTCCAGAGTGTCGAGCACATCGAGCTTCGTGACGGCGAGATCGGTGAGCCCGTTGACCCGAGCAGCATAGCGAACGACGACGCCGTCGAACCAGCCGCAGCGGCGCGGCCGACCAGTGGTCGCGCCAAACTCATTTCCGAGCCTCCGAATCTCCGACTCCAGCGGCTCTTCGAACTCCGTCGGCAGCGGCCCGTTTCCAACGCGCGTGGTGTACGCCTTCACCACACCGATTACCGAATCGAGTTCACTTGGCGCGATTCCTACTCCGGTAGCGGCCCCGCCCGACGTCGTGCTGCTGGACGTGACGTACGGATAGGTTCCGTGATCGATGTCGAGGAGGGAGCCCTGCGCACCCTCGAGGAGCACCGCGGCACCGCCCACGATCGCGCGATGAATCTTGAGACCGACATCCTCAGCCAGGGGAAGGAGCCGCTTCGTGAACCGATCCAGGACTCCCAGGGTGTAATCGACGTCTGCTCGCTTTGCCCCAGCCATCGAGAGCTGGATGTTGGCGTGCGCCACTCCACGCTCGACCAGTTTTCTCAGCCTCTCGGGATTCCGCAGATCCAGGACGCGGATTCCGCGGCGGCCGAATTTGTCCTCGTACGCCGGCCCGATTCCCCGTCCTGTAGTTCCGATCTCCTTACTGGCCGAGCTCTGACTATCGACCAGCTTGTGGTAGGGCAACACGAGATGAGCGCGGTCGCTTACGTAGAGCCGTCCCTCGACGTCGATACCATCGGAAACGAGCTCGTCGATCTCCGAGAAAAGAGTCTCGACATCCAGTACGACTCCGTTGCCGATCGCGCACCGCACGCCAGCATGGAGAATTCCGCTCGGAATCTGATGGAGGACGAACGATTTGTCCCCGATCTGGACGGTGTGCCCGGCGTTGGCGCCGCCCTGATAGCGAACTACCCAGTCGGCGCGCTCCGCGAGAACATCAACGAGCTTGCCCTTGCCCTCGTCTCCCCATTGGGCGCCGACGACGACGATTGTGCGTGTATTTGAATCGAACATTCAATCCGCGGCGGGGGGACGGGAAAAGCAAACGCCCCGAGAGCTTCGGGGCGTTGGTTCAATCTACTTCTCAGAGGGTGAGTGTCAACGCCGGCCTGGACGTAGGGCGCGTGTAAAAGCCTGGCTCGAGAAAGGGCGAGCGTCAACGCCTGGCCGGAGGCGGAGGCGGGACCTCGTCGACGACCCGCGGCGGATCGTCCGCCCGGACCACGCTCCTCAACGGCAGGACCACCGTAAACGTCGAGCCCTTTCCATAGGTGCTCTCGGCGAACACGTGCCCTCCCAGGGCGTCCACGAGTTTCCGGGTGATGCTCAGACCGAGCCCGGTACCGCCGAACTCGCGAGTCCGCGACTGGTCCACCTGCCTGAAGTCCTCCCAAATGGACTCGAGATCGACTTCGCGGATTCCGATGCCCGTGTCACGGACATCGAAACGCAGATCCTCCTCGTCCCTCGACACCGTCACCCAGATGCCGCCGTGGTGAGTGAACTTCACCGCATTCGAGAGGAGGTTGAGGAGAATCTGTTTGACCTTCGTTCTGTCGGTGTGGAGCATGAGATCCTGCACCGGCAGCTCGATGTTCAAGGTCAGCTGCTTCTTCTTCACCATCGGCTCGATCTGCTGCGAGATCTCGGTCATGATGTCGCGCAGCGATACGTCGTCGAGATGCAATGGCATGCGGCCGGCCTCGATCTTGGCGAGGTCGAGAATGTCGTTGATCAGCGCCAGCAGGTGCTGTGCGGCGCCCTGGATGCGGTTGAGTCCCTCTTCCTGCCTTGGCGTAAGGTCGCCGTAAATTCGGTCCAGCATGAGCGACGCGTAGCCAATGAGCGCGTTGATTGGCGTCCTCAGCTCGTGCGACATGCTCGCAAGAAATTCGGACTTGAGCCGGTTTGCCTTCTCCAGCTCACGCGACTGCCATTGGAGCCGGGTGTTCTGCTCGGCGAGATCCGCGGTCGCCGCCTGAATTCGTTCCTCGAGCTGGCTCGAGAACGTCTTGAGCTCCTCGTACAGACGCTCGTTCTCCGCCTGCTCGGTGAGGTCGTGAAGAACCGACACAATCGCGAGGGGCTCACCCCGACGATTGAGGATTTTTCCGGAGACGACTTCGACCGGAAGCTCGACTCCCGTCTCCGGGATGTTGAGCTTCATCTGCTCGCGCCGAGCCAGGGACGGGCTGATGGTGAAATCCGAGATGAATGTCGTGAACTTGGTGTCGTTCGCCTGGACGGTCGCTGCTCGATCCCAGCTCTGGCTGTCGTCGGCCTCGAACAGCTGCTCGGCCTCCTTGTTCATGAGGATGATGTTCGACCGGTCGTCCGTGACGAGGATCGGATCCGCCACGTTCTCGAGAATGAGATTGAGCCGGTCACGCTCGCGCTTCGCATCGATCTCGGCGAGCCGCACCCGCTGCACCTGGCGCTCGAGCTCATTCGCGGCGCGGCGGAGATCCGTCACATCGCGCAGCACTGAGACTGTCGATCCGGTCTCGCCTCCGTCTCCGGGCCCAAGACGGTGGGTCAGCACCTCGAACAGGAGATCGGTCCCTTCATCGGGGTCGACCAGATTCAGCTCGCGCGATCCGGCCGATTCCTTCGCGCCCATTGCGGCCTTCGAGAGGTGCGAAGTGAACAGGAGGTTGTTGATCTCGACAGCGCGGCGCCTCCCTTCCGAGTCCTTGTCACTCGTGAAAAGCAGATGCTCGGCACGCTTGTTCTGGGCGATTATGTCCCGATCGGCGTTGATGATCACGATCGGATCCGGAAGCGAGTTCATGATCGTGGACAGCATTTCGCGCTGCTGTCCCAGTCGACCCGTGGAGAGACGGAATTCCTCGACCGCTGCGAGGCGAGCCAGGACTGGTCCGGCCAGCGACGCGGCGTGCATTAGCGCCGCCACAGTATCGTCATCGATAGAGGCTTCGAGCAGAGCGACACCACCCGGCGCATAACCAATCCTCCGCCGCCGATCGACCCCCGACCGACGCCGTACCTGGCAGCGCCGCAGCTGCACGAGATCGAGCTCCGCTTCACTTAAAAGATGGGGCGCTCCGCGGAACTGCGGCTGGGGAAACGGGATTGCGGTCCACTCGCCAAACGGAATTCCGGGCAGGGGCTCAACTCCATCGCAGCTGACGGCGTGAAGTGAGAGCGCGGAAACGGCGAGAGGATTTGAGAGGTCGTCGATTGGAAAAGAAATCGCTGGAGGGCCCTCTGCATTGAATCCGACGCTGGCCGTGTTGATGAAACGATTTGGCGGGCTGTCCAGCGTCACGGCCAATCCGCGGCGCGCACCAACAATGTCGACGAACTGCGCGAGCATGAACGTCGCGGCAGTCTCAAAATCGGGCGCTTCGGAGATAGCGGAGAGGAGCTCGGCCAGGCGCTCTCCGCTGAGTTGCGGGCTGATCGCTACCGCTGCACTCTCACGCTTGGATTCGTTCAAGTCGCCGCTTGAGATCTGCATTTTCTACCCGCATCCGGTCGAGCTCGTCTGCCCCGCCGGCGGTCAGCTCGCGCGGGCGGGAACCGGGCGCGGTGAGACCCACCGCTTCGGAGTATTTGAGGTACGTGTCGATCGATGCGACGACGATGCGCGCCTCGATCGTCACAAGGTCGATCCCGACGAGGGAGACGCGCACCCACGCGTCGATGACGATACCCTTATCGAGAACGCGATCGAGAACATCGATAAGCGAGCTACCGCTCGGGGAACGTTCAACTGCCATGTCGTGACTCCTGTTGTCTTTCTGCCGAGGCGGCTGATGTGGACGGTGGGATGGCGGCGGCCTTCGCACGTGTGCTCAGTCGCGGGTCTGTCCGCCACCAGTCCATCCCGATCTGTTCGGCCTTGTCGATGGAACAGATCAGGAGGCGGATCTGAATTGTGAGAAGCTCTACGTTGGCGAGATTGATCTTGATGTCGCCGACAACGACGAGGCCCTTATCGAGCACACGATCGAGGATGTCGACGAGACCGTAGGTGCGCGACGGGGATACTAGGTCTGCCAAGCAGTCGTCTCCGTTCGGCTCGTGCGCCGGGTTATTGTAACTTGCCTAGGGGGCCCAGGTCTATCTGGAGATCGTCATCGGTCAGACCGAAGATCCCCTTCATTTCCTGCATCCGGTCGTTGAGGCGGAGCAACGCGACTCCGAGTTTTTCGATCTCCGCGTCGCTCAGATGTCCCCCCTCCATTCGCCGAACAGCCTGGTGCTCTAGGACCTTACGCAATACCTCAATCAACGTCAAGACGAGCTTCGCGAGCCCGTTCTCCACCTTGTCGGGGTCAGTATTAAGACGCTGAGGCAAGCTCTCAGCAACGCTTTGCAGCGGGGTTACCGGGGCGTCCCTTGGGGCGTCGAGCGAATCTACTACCTGGCTTTCCATCGTCGAGCCCGAAGACGCCTCAACTCGCGATTGCGGCCGTGCCGCCGCGAGGCCGAGCGTTCTGGCGCCGCTAACGCGCGGTCGTCTGGTCGCCGATTCAACGGCCGTCAACAAGAGCCCGAGATCCAGCTGGATCAGATCGATGTCGGCGACCGCAAGCATCACTTCACCCTTGAGGACGACGCCCTTGTCGAGAATGTGGTTGAGTACCTCGGAGAGCTCGATCCGCGGCTCACCGAATAGATCGTCGAGGCTCACGACGATCTCTCGCCGACAAAATGGTACGGCGGCCACGGTCCGGTGAAGTCGAATTTGAAGCCCGATGGCTCGTACTTGTTGACCATCGCCGTCAGCGCGCGCTGGAACTCGACTACCCGCTTGGGGGCTACCAGAAACGATGCGTTCAGAACCGCTCGTCCTTGCTCGCGAGGTGCGCCGGAGTTGACCGGCTGCTCGCGGACTGTGTCCATCGAAACCGGGCGCAGAGCGTCGTGAATCTCGGAGGCCACTTTCGCCGACACATCGCGCCCGGCGTCACGGCGAAGGTTTTCGATCTTTCGCTCGAGAAGGTATTTCTGACCCGGTGTCGCTTTGGCGGCTTCCGCCTCGAGCGCCGTCAACTCGGAGTTGTGCTCGCCGAGCCGGTCCTTGAGGACGCCGGGTTGCACGTAGACGCGGACGATGAATTCCCTGCCGTCCGCTATTCTCGCGAATGTCTGCTGCAGCTCGGGCATCCGCTTCGACAACATTTTCTTGACGGCCTTTGCATCCCGGAACAGCGTCCACATCGGTAGTGGGATCACAGCGCCATTGTCCGACGCCCAGGTAAGAACCCGGTCATGCGCCATTGCGCGCTCGCTCACCCAATCGACATCGGCCGTCAGCGACTCGACTCTGTCCGGCGCGTAATCCTCGGCGCTGACGGAGGTGGCGAGCGCGGCTACGTCTCCGCTGGAAATGGCTGTGACGCGGCCGCCATCGATGCCCGCCGGAGCGGTCGCCGTTTCAATCGACGCGCCGACGACTCCGTAGACATAACACAGACGCTCGATCATTCGGCCGCGCGGCGATGACTACTCTGGCTCGCCGCTTTCGGCGACGCGAACGGGGCCACCGCTGGTGGACATCCCGAACTTTTCACGCCACTCGCGAACTTCCCGGAGTCGTTTCATGATCTCGGCTTCGCGGCGGACGTATTCGTCATCGTCGATCTCGCCCATCTCGAGCTGCAGCTGTAGCGCCATCAGGTCTTCCTTGATTGGCGTATCATCAGTCAGCTCTTCGCGGACGACGCGATCGACTTTTTCGAGCGTCCATCTCGTCCCCCACACGGGGCCGAGGAAAGGGGCGAGCAGAATGTTGGTGAGAAGTCCCATGGAAACACACCCGCGTCAGGTTGCCTTTTCCAGCTTCAGCTTGATGTTCACGAAGTTGTACGGAGGCCACGGTCCGGTGTACTTGAAGGTGAGAAGGTCCTCGTACTGAAGGCTGATGGCCTTCACCTTTTCGTCGAATGACTTCTCGTCCTTGCGCTCCACGAGAAAAGCGGCGTTCAGGATCATACGGTCGCCGATGACCTTGCTGCTGCGGCTGGCGACTGAGACTTCTTTCAGCTGCTCGTGGATGTCGTTCACGTAACGATTGCTCGCCTCCTCCATCGCGGCCTCGACGAGACGACCCAGCTGCATGCGCGCGAAGTAAGTCGACGAGGCAGCATTGCGCGTTATTTCGTCCTTGAGCCGGCGAATCTCATCGTTGTCGCGCTCGATCGCGGCGACAACGCTGTCCCGGTCCCACAGAATCTTGAGGCCGAACTCGATCTTGTCCTGCATTTTGTCGAGGACGTCGGTGAACGCCTGATAGGTGGAGTTGAGCAGGGCCCTCACGTCGTTCTCGGAACGGAATATCGTGCCGAACGACATCGGGATGAGAGTGAACTCCCGCATCACCGTCTCATTGACGAACTCGTGAGCCAGGACGTTCTCGCGCGTCGGGTCGTAGATCACGATCGGAGTGTCGCTCACTACCGCCGACAGGTCCTTGTGGGTGACCGTGTACACGCGCGCGCCGCTGCCGATGCCGATCTCGCCGAACTCGCGCGAGCGGTCGTTCCGGATGATGCAGTAGACGTATTTCCCCTCGAGGGGTGTGGATTCCGTCGCTGCGCTGGCGCTTTCGGCTGGGGTCATGATTTTGTCGGCACGGGAAATCTATTTCGCGGCTGCAATGAAAATCCAAACGCCAATCGTGAAGCCAATTCCAATCTTTAAAACCGTGGACATCACGCGTCCGATCAATGCTCCCTTCGCGACGCGGGTGGCATCCCCTGCAGACGATCCGCCGGTTAGCTCCGCAATCAGCGCTCCAAGGAAAGAGCCGATAAATGCGCCGATGACAGGTCCAATGATCGGTATCGGAACTCCGACAATCGCCCCCGCCATGCCTCCAAGAATCGCTCCCCAGCCAGCGCGGCGCGAGCCGCCGTACTTTCGGGCATAACGGCCAGTAAGAGAGAACTCCAGAAGCTCGGCCACGAAAGCCAGCACCGCGACGGCCACCAGAGTGACCCAGCCGATCGGTTCGCCCGGGACGATCAAATTATAGGTGACAGCTGTCGCCACCATGATCCAGAGCCCGGGCAATCCCAGAACGATCAGGATCAGCGACAATATGATTACGCCAGCAAGAATCAGCAGATGCATCAGCCCAGTTCCTTGGCTAGAGCAGAAAGGAGGGCGCTCGCTTCCGCGACGCCCTTCCCCCCGAACGCATTGGAAGTATCGCGCCGGGTATGAATACGCGCGAGAGTAGACAGAGTCCCCCGGCCGAGAGTGATCGCTTCGATACCCAAATCGGCGAACGCCATGCTGTCGGCCAGAATTCCGGGGATGAGGCGCCGCATGGGAAGCCGTACGCCCAGTGCTCCGGCGATTGTTTCAGCCGCCGCCGCGATCCGCTTGGGCCTGGCTCCCGTATACATGCACCGCCATTCGCCAGCGTCGTCCACGGTATCGCAGTTCAGGACTCGTAGTCCAGGTTGGGCGGAGGCTGGCGCATGCGCCATCAGCCAGGCCCGCGCACCAGCCAGCCCAAGCTCTTCCCCGCTGGTGATGAGAATGCCGAGGTCACGGGGAGCGGATTCCGACTGCGCCGCGAGGATAACCGCAGCAACGCCGCTGGCGTTATCGACCGCTCCGTTGGAATCATTTCGGATGAAGCAGAACATCGAAGGAAGCGCTGTGAGGACTGCCAGGATTGCAAGCAAGTGCCACACCGATTCAATCAAGCGCACTCCCACAAGTGCGAGCAGGAGAACTCCGAACGACGCGGCAGTAACTACAGCCAGAGCGACCGAGCTCGCTATTCGAATCAGTATCGGCACGGTTTGGGACTTGGAGTCGCCATGAGCAACGAGCCAAACCGCCGGATTGCCGCGCTTCGCTTCCAGATTCTGGGATCGCGCGCGTCGCAGCGGAAACCGCGCGATCCAGCGTCGCTTCGCGTCACCTGAAGCAAGGATGAGAGCAGTCAATAGCGCCGCGCCAACCACCAGTGCGGCCAGCGGCCCATGATGGACTGCCATGTGCGCGACCGCGAGAATTGTTGCCGCCTGAAATGCGGCGGCGAGCGGCGGCCCCCACCGCCCGGGCCATTCAGAGTACTCGAACGGGAGCTCGTGGCACTCGAATCCCGCGCGCTCGAGCTCGGCCCGGCACAACGCTCTCGCAGCGGATTCTTCAGCGCTTCCCGCAAACCTCGGTTTTTGCGCCAGATCGGAGATCAGACTTTTCGCGCGCTGAACGAGGTCAGCTTCTGCCATAAAAACGTCTAGGTGAGCCCCATTTTCTGCTTCACTTCTTTCATCGTCTTCCCGGCTTCGGACCGAGCGTGCTCGGCCCCGGCGGCGAGATCGCTTTTCATCTTCTTCGGATTTGCGGCGATCTCCTTCGCACGGGCCCGAATGGGAGCGAGCTCCTTCTCCATCGATTCATGCAGAACCTTCTTGCAATCGATGCAACCCCAACCGGCCGTCCGGCACTGCACCGCGACGTGTTCGACCGTCGCCGGCGCACTGAATGCCTTGTGCAAGTGATAAATGTTGCAGACCTCCGGCGTGCCTGGATCGGTCCGCCGCACGCGCGCCGGATCGGTCACCGCTGGTTTCAACTTTTCCCAGATCGACGCCGGATCCTCGAGCAGATCGACCGTGTTCCCGAGCGACTTCGACATCTTCGCCTGCCCATCCAGTCCCATGACACGGCGGATGGGAGTGAGCAGGGGCTTCGGCTCCGGGAAGAATCCACCTTGTTCGGCCGGGGGAGTCTTGCCTGCGGCCGTCGCCGGTTTCGCGCCGGTCACGCGACTGGCGGCCGGGACATGAACGTCGAACCGCGCGTTCCATTTACGCGCTATCTCGCGCGACAGCTCGAGGTGCTGCACCTGGTCCTCACCAACCGGCACCAACTCGGCGCGATACAAAAGAATGTCGGCCGCCTGAAGTACCGGATAGTTGAGTAATCCGGCGGGAACACTCTCTTCACGACTCGCCTTTTCCTTGAACTGAGTCTGGCGCTCGAGCTCACCCAGAGGAGTGAGAGTGTTGAATATCCATGCAAGCTCGGTATGTTCCGGCACCATCGACTGCACGAACAGCGTGCACTTCGACGGATCCAGTCCGGCGGCAAGCAGTGACAACGCCATGTCAGCCGTGCGGGCACGCAGGTCAGCGGGCTCGTACGGAACCGTGATGGCGTGGTAGTCGACGATGCAGTAGAACGACTCGTATTTGTGCTGCAGCTCAACCCAGTTCTTGACGGCGCCGAGGTAGTTTCCGATGTGCAGGGAGCCGGAGGGCTGAATGCCGCTGAAGATGCGGGACATTGCGCCAAATTAAAGAGCGAGCGAGAGGAGTTGCAAGCAATTTCACAAACTGACACCGGCGATTCCGAGCTGCTCGACATCGCGCTGGCAGCGGCTCGCAGCGGGGCACGCGTGATTCGAGACGCCACCGATCAGCGCGAGAAGCTGGTGTGGGAGACGAAGGGACACTCCGATTTCGTCAGCGAAGTGGATAAGGCATCAGAGCAGGCGATCCGTGACGTCATCGCCCGCCGTCTTCCTGATGCAGTCGTCCTCGGTGAGGAGCTGTCGCCGACGGTGATCGCAAGCAAAGGAATCGTCGTTATCGCCGATCCACTGGATGGCACCACCAACTTTTTGCATGGCTACCCTGAGTATTCCGTCTCGATCGCGATCGCGCGCAACGGGGTTCTGTGCTCGGGAGTCGTTCTCAATGTCGCCCGGGGCGAAGAGTTCACGGCCAGACGTGGCTCCGGCGCGTTTCGCGACGGCACGCGCATCCACGTCTCGAATCTCAGAGAGCCCGGCAGGTCGCTGATCGGAACCGGGTTCCCATTCAAGTCACTCGAGAAGTTGCCACAGTACCTGCAGCAGTTCACTTTGGTGATGCGCGGGACGGCTGGAATTCGCCGGGCGGGGTCGGCGGCGCTCGACTTGTCGAACGTTGCGTGCGGGAGATTCGATGCGTTCTGGGAGCTTGTTCTGGCGCCCTGGGACGTTGCCGCGGGAATACTGATGGTGCAGGAAGCGGGAGGCGTCGTCACGGATATCGATGGCAATCCGCCGCAGCTCACAGCTGGATCCTTCGCTGCCGGAAATCCGGCGATGCACGCGTGGCTGCTCCAGACTGTCAAGCGCGCCAACATGAGCAAGGAAATGACTGAATGAATCTCGTCGAATGTGTTCCGAATTTTTCCGAGGGCCGTCGTCCCGAAGTCATCAACGCGATCCGCGACGCTATCGCGGCGGTAGATAGCGTCTCGGTTCTCGACGTGTCGTCCGATTCCTCCCACAATCGATCGGTGATCACGTTCGTCGCGCCGATCGAGACTGTCGTAGATGCGGCGTTCGCGGGAATCAAGGCGGCAGCCGACCGCATCGACCTCTCCAAACACACGGGCGAGCATCCTCGCATTGGCGCCACCGACGTGGTGCCTTTCATCCCGCTGGAAGGCTCGACGATGGAGGATTGCATCGCTCTCGCTCGCACCCTCGGTGAAAGAGTCGGACGGGAGCTGAAGATTCCGGTCTATCTCTACGAGCGCGCGGCGACGACGCCCGCGAGAGAGAATCTCGCCGACGTTCGCCGCGGCGAATTCGAGGGACTGCGCGAAGAGCTGGGCAAGAGCGCGGCGCGCAATCCCGATTTCGGGCCGGCGAAGATCCACCCCACGTTCGGAGCGATTGCGATCGGGGCGCGCCCGTTTCTCGTGGCGTACAACGTCTACCTCGGTCCCGCAACCAACCTTCAGATCGCGAAGAATATCGCCAAGGCCGTGCGCGGATCCTCTGGCGGATTCAAGTACGTGAAGGGACTCGGTCTCGAGGTAGATGGTCAGGCGCAGGTTTCGATGAATCTCGTCGATACCGAGAAAACGCCGCTGCACCACGCGTTCGATTTCGTGAAGATGCGCGCGGAAGCGGAGGGAGCGCCGGTGACCTGGAGCGAGATCGTCGGCCTGGTGCCCGAGAGAGTTTTGTTCGACACCGCTGTCAGTCACCTTCAGCTCAAGCAGTTCACGTCTGAGCAGGTGCTCGAGCGCCAGGTGCGCGAAGTTGTGAGCGGCGGCGAGAGCGTGAGCGGGTTTCTGGCTGCTGTCGCTTCCTCGAATCCTGTTCCGGGTGGTGGAAGCGTCGCCGCACACGCGGGCGCGCTGGCGGCCGCGCTCGCTCAGATGGTGGCGGGCCTCACCATCGGAAAGAAAAAATATGCCGCCGTTGATTCCGAGATGAAGGAAGCCGCTCTCAAAGCGGTTGCGCTGGGCAACCAGCTCACGACGCTGGTCAAGCGGGATGCGGAGGCGTACGCGCTGGTCTCGGAAGCCTACAAGCTGCCAAAAGAGCCCGCCGATGCCGCCGCTCGCCGCTCCGAAATCGTGACGAACGCGCTTCTCAAGGCGGCCGAGGTGCCGCTCGAGACCGCGCGCGCCGCCGTCGAAGTCGCGCGGCTCGCCGCGCTCCTGGCCGAGAGGGGAAATACGAACGCTGTTACCGATGCGGGGGTCTCCGCGTTACTCGCGGTAGCCGCGGCCAAGGGCGCGGCGTACAACGTGCGGGTCAACGTCCAGGCGCTCGATGACAAGTCAAAGGGCCAGTCTCTGGCGCGTGAGGCAGAGCAACTTGTGAATCAGGCAAGCGACTTCGGGAACCAAGCCACCAGGCTCGTCGAGCGCGCGCTTTCCGGCTGACGCTCAACACGGAGTAACCATGAGGATACGCGCTCGCGCATTTGTCCTCATTCCAAATCTGCTGGCGTTGAACATGGTGGCAGGCCAGGTCGCGACGCCCGCCCGCACGACGCCGCTAATCGGTACGTGGGAGGCAGTGACTCGTTCAGCTGGTGGACTGGGATCGACGATCTCATTCGAGTCCGACAACTCGATGAGCTATACCCTCGGCGCAATGGTTGACATGAAGTACAAGCGCGCCCGGGACAGCCTCTACATCATCGATCCGGCGAATGGCATTAATGCGTTCAGGATTGCGATCCTGCGCGACACCCTGGTGATGGTCAACGAGGGAAAGGAACAGCGCGAGACGCGCGTCAGCGCACCTTTGAAGGGCGCTGACCCGGTGATCGGTCGGTGGACTTATCTCCATTACACGGGCGTGCCAGCGTTCGAGGAATACACGCCGGGCGGGGACTTCCGACTGAGGGTGCCGATCCGCACGCTGCAAGGGACCTACGTGACGATGGGCGATTCGGCGATACTCCATCTCCCGGGACCGGGAGGAGGAGACCGCGCGGTCCGGTTTGCGGTGGTGGGCGACACTCTACAGCTGACCTGGAACGGTCAGACCAGTCGCTACGTCAAGGCTGCGCCTCTGGGACGGCTGATTCCGTCAACACCCGAGCGACGCTAGGAGGTCGGCGCCGCTAGGGCGCCAGGGCCGTCAGTATGCGCGGTCCGTTGTCCGTGACCGCGATCGTGTGTTCGAAATGCGCCGAGCGCGTACCGTCCACACTGACCACGGTCCATCGATCGGGCATCGTTCGCGTCCCCGGCATGCCGACGTTTACCATCGGCTCGATGGCGATCGTCAGTCCAGGCTGAAGTCGGACGCCTCGCTTCGGCTTCCCGTAGTTCGGCACCTGCGGATCCTCGTGGAATCCGACTCCGATTCCATGTCCAACGAGATCACGTACCACACTAAAGCCAGCCGCTTCGACAACACCCTGCACCGCCGCGCCGATATCGCCGATATGGTTTTCAGCGGTCGCCGCCTTTATCCCCGCCGCGAGTGCCTTCTTCGTGACATCGAGCAGCTTCTTCGACTCCGCATCGACTTTGCCGACTGCGACCGTGGTCGCTGAATCCGTGTAGTACCCATCGAGCTTCACGCCGATGTCGATCGAGACGAGGTCTCCCTCCTCGATCAGGCGCTTCTTCGAGGGGATCCCGTGCACGATCTCCTGATTGATGGACGTGCAGATACTCGCCGGGAAATTGTAGAGGCCCTTGAACGCCGGCGTGGCGCCCGGATGGTTGCGAATGAACTCGTCGGCGATCTTGTCCAGATCCAGAGTCGTCATGCCGGGGCGCACGCTCTTCTCCAGCAGCAGCACCGTTGCCGCCAGTATCTCCCCTCCGAGCGCCATGATCTCGATTTCGCGCGGCGACTTGATCTGAATCATTTCTTGAGCGCCTTGATAGCGCGGCTGGTCACCTCGTCCACTGAAGCATCCGCGTCAATCTTCTGAACTTTCATGTTGTGATCGGCGTACCAGTCGATCACCGGTGCCGTCTGCTTGCGATACACCTCGAGGCGATTCCGCACCGCTTCGGGCTCGTCGTCCTTGCGACGTACGAGCTTGCCGCCGCACTTCTCGCACTTCGAGCCCGAGTCGCGCCCCGTATAGGGCGTTTGACAGCCCTCGCAAACAGTGCGGGTGCTCAACCGCTTCACCAGCTCGTCATCATCGACGTCGAACAGCAACACCTTGTCGACCTTCTTTCCGATCTCATCGAGCATGACCCCGAGGCCCTCGGCCTGCGGAACAGTGCGAACCGCGCCATCCAGGATGGCTCCCTTTTTCGTCGCGGGCGAGGTCATGACATCCTGAAGAATACCGAGGATGACTGAATCCGGCACCAGATCGCCGCGATCCATATAGGCCTTCGCCTCGAGGCCGCGCCTGGTGCCATCACGGACCGCCGCCCGCAGGACGTCGCCGGTGGCGATCTTCGGAATCCCGAGTCGCATGGCCAGTTTGTCCGCTTGCGTTCCCTTACCCGCTCCCGGCGGTCCGAGCAGCACTATGATCATCGGAGATACCCGCAAAAGAATCGGAGGAGCTTTTGGCTCCCCCGACGACGATCGAAGTCTAGTAAGTGCCGCCGGTCGTGCGGCCGCGGAATCGCACTCGTCCCTTCTTCATGAAGCCATCATACTTTCTGAGCAGCAGGTGCTGATTGACCTGCGCCATCGTGTCGAGCGCGACACCGACGACGATCAGCAGCGACGTTCCACCGAATCTGAACGGGACGTTGATCATGTCGGCGATGAACACCGGCAAGAGCGCTATGAACGTCAGGAACAGCGCGCCCGGGAATGTGATGCGGGAAACGACGTGATCGATGTACTCGGCCGTCTTGGCTCCTGGCTTCACGCCCGGAATGAATCCGCCCTGCTTCTTCAGATTCTCCGAGATGTCGACCGGGTTGAAGATGATCGACGTATAGAAGTACGTGAAGAATACGATCAGAATCGTCTGCAGCAGGTAGTACAGCCAGGTGCCCGGCTGGAAATATTCAGAGACGATGCGCGCGTTCTCGTTGCCGCTGAACTGCGCGATTGCGCCAGGGACGACGATCACGGATGAGGCGAAAATGATCGGCATCACGCCCGCCGCGTTCACGCGCAGCGGAATGAAATTCTTCGCCGCTTCCCTCTGCCGCCCTCGCGCCATTGTCCGCTGCGGGATCTGAATCATCACCCTGCGCGCTGCCATCGTAATTGCGATCGTGCCCGCCACGACCCCTACCATGACGAGGCCGAGCACCACCAGCGAGAACGGACCGACCGCCTGCGTCTTCACAAAGCCAACGGTGCTGAAGATTCCCGGCCAGAACCGCTCGACGATCGAGAAGAAGATGATCAGCGACGCGCCGTTTCCAAGTCCTCTCTCCGTGATCTGCTCGCCAAGCCACATCACGAAAATGGCGCCGGTGGTAAGAACCGTGACCATCTGGAGCTTGAAACCGAACCCCGGATTGACCACCGCGTTCTCCAGGGACGACGTGAAGAGCGCGAATCCCCATCCTTGCACGACGGCGAGGACGACGGTTACGTAGCGCGTCCATTGCGTCACGCGCTTCCTGCCCTCCTCGTCCTTCTGCATCTTCTCGACGGTCGGGATCACCACGCCGGCGATCTGCATGAAGATGCTGGCGGAGATGTAGGGCATGATTCCGAGCGCGAACACAGTCGCGTGCGAAAGTCCGCCGCCGACGAACAGATCGTAAAGACCGAGAAGTCCGCCCTTCCCCTTGTTGGCGAAGAAATCGGTCAGCGCCACGACATCGACGCCCGGCGCAGTGATGTGTGCGCCGATTCTGTAAATCACGAGACAGATAAACGTGAAGACGATCTTGTCCCGCAACTCCGGCGTGTTGTAGATGTTGCTGACTGCCGCCGCTGGGGCTGATTGCGCCATTTAGTTCTCTACTCGGCCTCCGGCCGATTCGATTTTCTGCCGAGCGCCAGCGCTCATCTTGACGCCGCGCACGACGACACCCTTTGCGGCATCGCCATTCGCGAGAAGCTTGGCCGGACCCTTTCCTTTGCGAATCAATCCCGCTTCGGCCAGGGTCTCCTCCGTCACTTCAGCGCCCTTCGGCAGCTTGGCAAGGTCCTCGAAACCGACGACCTGGTTTTCTACACGAAAGATATTCGTGAACCCGCGCTTTGGTATGCGGCGGGTGAGCGGCATCTGACCGCCCTCAAACTGCGGTTTGCCGCCGCCGGGACCGTGGTGACCCGATCTGGCCTTAATGCCCTTGTGTCCCTTACCCGACGTCTTACCGGTGCCGGAGCCAGGCCCGCGTCCAAGCCTCTTGCGATTTCGGTGCGATCCGGGCGCAGGAACCAGATTGTGCAGCCCGATCTTTTCGACGCGATCAGGCGCTCCGAGTTTTTCCCGACGTGTTGGTTTGTCTGCCACTTGTTAATCCTCTACGGGCGTCACTTCGACGAGATGACGCACGTGCTTGATTTGCCCGCGTAGCGAGGGTGAGTCCTGCCTGGTCACTTCAGACTGGTGATGCCGGAGCCCGAGAGCTTCGAGCGTCAGACGCATCCGCCACGAGTGGCCGATGCCGCTTCTCACCTGTTTGATGCGAACCTTTCCCTTCGTGATGGTTTCCTTGGGGGTCGTCTTCGGCCCTTTCGTTCTCCACCACACGTGTGTTCTAGGCATGTGCGACGGCCTCCTTCGACTTGGCGCGCGAACGGTAACCGAGGCTCGAGACTTCGATACCGCGCTCGCGCGCGATCTGCTCGACCGTCGTCAGCTGCTGTAGTCCGTCCAACGCCGCCAGCACCATGTTGTGTGGGTTCGTCGAGCCGAGACTCTTGGTGAGAATGTCGGCGATGCCGGCGCATTCCATGATCGCGCGCACCGCGCCGCCGGCGATGACACCGGCTCCCGGTGCCGCCGGCTTCATCAGTACCTTGCCAGCCCCGTGAGTGCCAACGACTTCGTGCGGGATCGTTCCGCCGGTCATCGGGATGGCGACCATGTTGCGGCGCGCTCCATCGACAGCCTTACGAACCGCCTCCGACACTTCGTTTGCCTTTCCGGTGGCGAATCCGACTCGACCCTGTCCATCTCCGACCGCGACGAGCGCGTTGAACGAGAAGCG
>DASWBG010000114.1:0-3590 GCA_036390715.1 Gemmatimonadaceae bacterium | reverse complement strand
GGCGATTCGCCGTCCGCCGGCTTGCTGCTCACCGAAGGGTGTGCAACCAGAGTCGGCTTGAGTGATCGCGACCGCGTCGTTGGCGAGCTGGCACGAGTGCAGCCGAGGGTCGCGAGAATCGCGGCGAATAGGAGAACAGTGGATGACCGTGTCGCGATGTTGAGTATCCTCACACCTTCTCCGGATATAGTGTCGCGAGAAACTTCGTTCGGGGGTGTCAGAGAGCCGTCAGGCCGCTCGAGACCCTACGGGCCCCCGGGCGCCATCATCGTCAGAACGGAGGGAGGTCATCGCTCTATTGCAGGCCCTATTGCCCCAACATACGTTTAAAATAGGCCTCCAGGCTCGTACGGGAATTAAGTCACCAGCCCGTGCTTTCGTTTCCGGTTCCTGCGGAAGATTCAGGCGCTTCTGGCGACGCCGGGCAAGCGAGACGCGAGGATCGAGATGGCGGATATGCAATCGGTCGCGGCAACAAAGCTTCCCCCCACAAAGCCCTCCCCCATTCCCGATGAGACCGCACGACTTTTTCAGGTCGCGCTTCACGACGTCGTCAGAAGCAGTGCTTTGTCGATGGGGGAACTGCGAGAGTGCGTAAAAGCCTGCGTCTGTTATCTCAGAGGGGCCGATATTGGCCCCGCCCAGATGATCATCAGCATGAAGGCGTGCGCGAAGGAAGGAAATCGCCGCTACCCGATGGTCCTCAATGAGCACGAGTTGTCGAACGCGGACTTTTTGATGGAACAGATCATCAAGTGGTCGATCGTCGAGTACTATAAGGACGCGTAGCACCAAGACGAGTAGCACGCATCAAAGCGCGTGTCCGGGCAGTGCGTTACACACCAGAACGCAATCGATCCCGCGCGCTGCAACAACAGCAAGGGCGCTTCTGGCGACGCCTCATCTCTTTCAAGGCGCCGCAGATGTCACCTCCAGAGGATGGACAATCCAATCCACTTCCTGAAGAGCTGGATCGCGCTCTTCGCCGAGCCACCGACCGAACCCTCGTGGCGCTCACTTCATTGCGAAAAGCGGTGCGCCAGCACGTTCACGATGAGCGTGAGCAAGGCACTTCGCTTCCGGAGATCGAGACAGAGTTGCGGGCGATCATTGCACGCGTGCTGAAGGATGCGGAGGGCAGGGACAGTATCGACGGAGAGCGCGACACTCTCGCCAATCAGATGCTCAAATGGAGCAAGGGCTTCTACGATCAGCAGGACTAGCTAGCCCGGGCGCGGTATTGTTTCTTGATGGAATGTTACGCATGAAGCCCAGTTGGTTTTGCGCCGCGACTGTCTGCCTGCTATCAGCGCTCGCCCCGACTTCTTCCTCAGCGCAGGGCTATCCGTTCAGTCAGAGGGGCAGTGTAACGCAGAATGTCGCGTTCACTACGATCGCCATTTCCTACGGACGCCCCGTTGCTCGGGGACGCGCACTCTTCGGTGCGCTCGTACCGTGGGACAGCATCTGGCATCCGGGAGCGGATTCGGCGACGCGCGTTACCTTCAGCCGGGACGTGCTGGTGGAAGGAAAACAACTCCACTCGGGCGAGTATTCGCTCTGGCTAATCCCGCGCGAGCGTGCGCCGTGGACCGTCATTTTCAGCCGAGCGGCGCACGTGTTTCATAAGCCGTATCCGGGGCCCAGGTTCGAGGTACTTCGGGTGGATGTGACGCCGGAGCAAGCGTCGCAAATGGAATCGTTCGCGATCTACTTCCCATCGGTGCTTCGCGACGAAGCCGTGATGCAACTCCACTGGGGCACGACCGCGGTGCCGTTGCACCTCAAGGCGCCGTTCCGTCCACCTTCGTAGCACCAAAGAAAACCTGCCCGGAGCCATCGCGTTGAGGCGACAGCGCCGGACAAGTAGTCTTCAGTTGCACTTACGTCCGTATTAGCCGTGATGCTCGGTGTTGTCGTCAACACCCGATTCGTCGTTGTCCTCGAAAGCATGGAACGAGCGGCGGATGTTGTCCTCGATCGTCTGCAGCGCGCTGGTACCTGCCGTTGCGGTGTTCGGATCGATCACCGTGCCCGAGCCGTCAAGGAACCATTTCGCGACGTCGAGAGTAACCGTCGCATTCATAGTGGTCGCATCGATCACAAGTGGCGGATTGAACTCCATCTCCAGCCCCGCACTCACGGCCGACGTGAAGACGAAGGGCGTGCCCTTGAACGTTCCTTCCACACGAACGCTCTTGCCCACCAGGTTTGGGTTGGCGGTGTTGAATGCTGTGGCGTTGTCGCGCGCCGCCTCTAGTTTGGCCTCGAGCTTCGTGTAGGTCCCCTGTGCCAGCGGAACATTGATCACCGAATGAACCGCCGCATCGACGGGAATGTCGACCAGAACAGGATCACGCGAGACATCCTCGCACTCCTGCCCCACATGAGCGTGGGCATCGCCCGTCGCCTCGATCTCAGCGACGCAGTTAGTCGCATCGTTCTCATTCAGCTCGATCTTTCCGATTACGACCTGCACCTTGGTCAGAATCAGGTCCCCGGCTGCACCGACAGAGAGATCCGGCGACACGCGAATACCAGTGGCCGCGGCGCCCGTGACATTGGTCGTGAATGAGAGCCGCACAGGCTGTTTGTTGGTACCCGTGACATCGCTGGAACAAGCCGCGAGAGTAGAAAGAGCTACAATCCCCGCGAACTTGAAATTGTATAGGTAACGCGCATCCATTTTTCCTCCTGATCGTTTTTAACCGTCGACGCAGTCGTCAACGGAGATAGGCGAGCACGACGCCTACACAGGAAGGACGCCTTTGAAGGGAGCAGAAGACGCGGATTTCGGCGATCGGCTCCTTTCAAACGGTGGAGGGTGTCTGGAGGGGGACAAGGACGAGGCTGCCATTTTGCCGCTTACCCCGATGCGACCGGTGCAACTTTTTGTCGTAACGTTTTGTTGCAGTTTTCTCACTGTCAATTCTTGGTGGTGCTCTTAACTGGATCTTAGCGTTCCGCGTTCTCTCTGGACGAGTCCTTCTCGTAAGGACAGCAACGACACGAACCCTCCAGGAGCACCCATGCAGAGGAACCATAAGGGCTTCACTCTCATCGAGCTTTTGATAGTAGTGGTGATCATCGGCATTCTCGCGGCGATCGCGATTCCGAAATTTGCCAGCACCAAGGACAAGGCGTACGTCGCGGCGATGAAGTCGGATCTCCGCAATCTCGCCACTTACGAAGAGCAGTACGCGGCTGACAACAATGGCGCGTATTTCGGTGGCAGTGCGACCATGCTCGCGCCCTTACAGGGTTTCACGCCGTCGCAGAACGTGACAATCACCGTCACTCAGATAGCCGGTCCGCCGCAGAGCTGGACTGCGACCGCCGTTCACTCGCTGAGCGCCAAGACCTGCGACAATGGTGTCACGGCGACAGGGGTCATCACCTGCACCTGACCTGGAGCAAACTCCAACTGAAAGACTACCGGCCCGGAGCCATCAGCTGTAAAGCCGATAGCCCCGGGCCGGTAGTCTTAAGTTGTAGTTAAAAGTCCGTAAGACTCGTTCAGCGCCTTAAGTTCGGATCGTTCACTCCGCTCGTGGTTCCCGTTCCTGATGCGGCGCGAGCGCGATCGTCTG
>DASWBG010000113.1:0-5951 GCA_036390715.1 Gemmatimonadaceae bacterium | reverse complement strand
GCATCTGCGTCGGCCCGGTGTGCACCCCGCCGTCGCGGCAACGCTGAGCCGCATGATCGACGAGGAGCGAGGCCATCTGATCTGGGTGAAGAGATGGCTGGACAAGCAATCGGCCCGACGTCCCGAGGATGTACGGCAGGTAATGCATCGGTACGCGGACGCCGATGAGCGGGTATACGCCGCAATCGCCGCGGAATATGGGTGGAGGTTGGCCGCATGACCGCCCAGGCTTTCCTCGAGCGAGAATCCGCGGCCGAGACGCGCAGCGACCAGGTTGCGCGCACGATCCTCCCAGGAGCGCGTGCCGATCGCCTCTTTTTCGCGCAGGTGCGGGAGGACCCATGCCTCGAGATCGAGGCACTCGCGCCACTGGCGGACGCCAGAGTCATCGTCGTGAGCTCGGGCGGGTGTACCGCGCTCTCGCTACTTGCTGCCGGCGCGGGTCATGTGACAGCGGTGGATCTCAACTCGACGCAGAACCATCTAGTCGAGCTAAAAGTCGCGGCGCTACGGCGGCTCACGATGCCGGAGATCCTCAGCTTCTTCGGCGTCGCCCGCGGTGCGGCCAAGCGGCGCTCGAGAACATACTGGACCATTCGACCGCTGCTCACCGGCGGCGCGGCAGAATTCTGGGACACGCACCAGGCTCTGCTGGGACGAGGCGCACTCGCGTGCGGAGTGACAGAGCAATTCATCGGGGCGGTCGTAAGGATCGTCAAGCTTTTCATAAACGGGCCGCGGAAGATTGAACGACTCCTCGCCCTCGAGTCACTCGAGGCTCAGCGCGAGTTTTTCGACCGCGAGTGGAACACGCGCCGCTGGAGGCTCCTCTTTCCGCTCCTGATCAACCGTTGGACATTCAGCCGCGCTTTGGAGCCGGAGTTTTTTCGCGAAGTGGACAACCCGAGCTTCGCGGCCCATTTCCGGGCGCTGCTGGAACACGCGCTCTGCGACATTCCCGTCCGCAGCAACTATTTCCTGCATCAAATGCTGCTCGGCACCTACCCAAGTCGAGTGTCCAACGGCGTGCCCCCTTATCTGCATCGGACCCAGCGCGAAGTTCTTCGCGCCAGGTTCGACTGTCTCGACCTGGTCGACGGAGGTTACGCGGAGTATTTGGGTAACTGTGATGATTCGAGCGTCGATGCGCTCGCGATTTCCAACATCTGCGAATGGCTGGATGCTGACGGAATCGACCAGTTGTTCGAGCAGGTCGTGCGAGTGGCGAAGCCCGGTGCGAGGTTCTGCTTCCGGAATTTCGTCGGGCATACCGAGGTTCCAACGCGTTTCCGGGACGTGGTTATCGAGGACTTCGAGGCGGGGCGCAACGCGATCCTCCGCGACAGAAGCTGTCTCCAGTCGCGCATCGCCATCTGCAGAATCGACAAATGACGGCGCATCCAGCCGCCGATAGTGACCGAGACTCGACGGAGCTATCGGCATCTCTCCCGGTCGTCGAGCGCGGAGATTCAGCGAAGGACTTCGCAATTCGCGACGCGACTCCCGCCGACAACGAGCAGCTGATTGCCCTCGCCGCTGCGTGTTCCATGATGGGAGACATCAGCCTGCGCATCGATCGTGGTCCCGATTTCTTCGCGTTGAATCGGCTCGAAGGTCAGTGTTGGCGGGTGGGAGTTGCCGAGCGGGCTGGAAAGATCGTGGGGTGCGTTGCCATCAGTGAGCGCCTTGCGTATGTCAACGCTCAGGAACGGCGCACTGGCTATGTCGGCGATCTCAAGGTTCATCCCGCGCATCGCGACACGCGCATCGCCGACGAGCTGTCGCGTTACGCCGAGCGTGCTTGCGAGCCGCTGCCGCCGCCGGCGCCGGTCATGATCACGGTGCTGGCAGGCAACCGGGCTATGGAGCGAAGGCTCCCGGGACCGCGCGGAGTTCCAGTGCTCAGGCGAATCGGAACGATTCGTACGCACTCGATTCCGATTCTCTGGCGACGGCGCGCGAATGATCCCGGTTCAATCCACGTCGCGTCTGCGGGCTGGACCGATATCGATGAGATGGCCGCGCTCTGGAGCAAAGTCGCGCCGCTACGCCAGCTCGCGCCCGTTCTCACTGCCAGCGCGATGGCAGACTGGATTCTTGCCGCGCCCGGGCTCGATATCTCGAGCTACAGGCTCGCGCGCTCGTCCAATGGCGAACTGCTGGGATTCCTTGCGGTGTGGGACCAGCGCGTGTTCAAGCAGCTCAACGTCTTGGCGTACTCCGCACGGATGAAAGCAGCGCGGTCGGCTTTCAATCTCCTTGTGCCCATTGTGGGCGGCGAACGGATGCCGCGCATGGGATCGCCTCTCAATTGCGTAAGCATCGCGCACATCTGCGTTCCGGCGGACAAGCCGCGAGTGCTCCGGGCGCTGATCATCTCCGGCTACAACGAGCTGAGAGGCTCGGGCTGTTCTTTCATGAATGTCGGACTGGATCGACGGGACCCATTGTCGACTGCTGTGGACGGTCTTTTCGCTCAGCCGACGGATGTCAACGCGTACATCGTAGCGCCGCGAAGAGGTGTAATGCCCGAACATCTAGACGAGCGCCCGCTGCATAATGAGACCGCTCTCGTTTGATCGATGAAAGCAACGACCCGTCTCGACATCCGCCGGTCGCACCCGTGAAGCCCCGGGGCTTCGCTCTGGCGTCGTTTGTGGTTGAGCGACGATGGTGGGTCATCGCCGGCTGGCTGGCTCTCGCCGCGCTCGTTATTCCGAGCGCATCGCGCGTCGAGCAGCGTCTCGACGTCGCCGCATCTGTGCCAGGAAGTGAATCAGCGCGCGTTCAGGCTTTAATCGCGACGCGCTTCCCCGCTGCATTTCCGTCGTATGCGGTTGTCGTGGTCACGGGCGGCGTCTCACCAGTCTCGGCGCAGGGTCGCGAGATTCTCGTGAAACTGCGTGAGACACTCTCGAAGCTTCCCGCCGTGTCGCGTACGCTTTCCTATCTGGATGCTCCGGACAGTGCATTCGTCGGCCCTCACGGCGAGACGTACATGGTTGTCGGCCTCGAAGCCCGCGGCAAGCGTCCGGACGATCTCGTACCGCTTCTGCGCACCGCAACGCGATCGGTAGAGTCTGGCTTTAACGCACGGTTTCCAGGCCTGACGCTTCGCTGGACCGGCGAGATTGCGCTCAACTACGATCTTCGCAAAGCCAGCGCTGCCCAGGCGCGCGATGCGGAGCGAAAAGTACTGCCTATCACGGCGCTGTTGCTCATCATCGCGTTCGGTGCCCTCGCTGCCGCATTGCTCCCCGTGCTGGCCGGAGCAGTGTCGATCTCGCTCGCGCTTGGCGGAGCGGTACTACTCACCAACTTCTGGCCACTGTCGCTGCTCTTGCAGAACGTCGTCGCAATGCTCGGGCTCGGCCTGGGAATCGACTACGCTTTGCTCGTGGTGGGACGATTCCGCGAAGGCCTGCTGGACGGGATGTCGAGCGGCAACGCAGCAACGGAAGCGGTCAGGAAGGCGGGACACACAATCGCGCTCTCCGGAGCGTCCGTCGCGATCGCTTTCTCAGCCCTGCTGATCGTTCCGGTCAACGAAATCCGCTCGATTGCCATCGGTGGATTGCTTGTGATCTCGGCCGCCGTGATGCTCGCAACATCGTTGCTGCCGGCAATCCTTTCGCTGATGGGCACGCGGATCAATGCCGGAAGAATCCGCGGACCATCGCTCGGCGCGCCATCGGAGCGCTGGCGCCGGTGGGGACGGTTCGTATGCGCGCACCCACTGGCGGTGCTGCTGCTGGCTAGCGCTCCACTTGGTGCGATCGCTTTCCAGACAACAAGGCTCACCAGCGATCTGCCGCGTGGCGACTGGCTGCCGCGCGACATGGAATCCTCGCGCGCGCTCAGGACGCTTTCCGACATGCGAACGAGCGGAATCGTCAACGCTGTCCGCGTTGTCGTCGAATTTCCGAAGGGAACCACCTGGGACTCGCCAGCAGGATGGTCAGCCCTGCGCCGAGCGAGTGAAAAGATGGCGGCGGATCCGCGAGTATCCCGCGTGCGCTCGCTAACGACTGTCACTGGTTTGACCACTCCGAATCTGGAGGTGCTGGCGGCGATTCCTGCTGAAGTGCGTGGCTCAATGGTCACGGCGGACGGGCGAATGGCGCTGATCGAGATCCTTCCGACTGAGGCCACAGGGGTTCGCGGTGCCGGCGAGATCGTCCGCGACCTCAGAAACCTTGCACCGGGATCGCTGGCCGGCCTGCCAGGGAGCGTCGTGGAGGTAGGAGGTCTTCCCGCCCTGAACGTCGACTACGAGGCATCAACGCTTGGCCACTTCAAGTCGATCGTTCTCGTGGTGGTCGTGGTAACCCTCGTATCACTATTGCTCGGATTCCGATCGGCGTTGATCGCGATCAAAGCGATTGCCCTGAATCTCTTCTCCGTTGCAGTCGCGTTCGGAGCTGTGGTGCTCGTCTTCCAGGACGGGCACGGAATCCGAGCGCTGGGTCTTGAGGCAGCGCTCGGGGGAACGTTCCCGGCGATCCCGCTGATCGTGTTCTGCGTCGTATTCGGCCTCAGCATGGATTACGAGGTCTTCCTGGTGGCGCGAATCGCCGAAGCGAGAGCGGCCGGGATGAACGACGACGACGCAATAGTCGAGGGCCTGGCGCGCACGGGCGGCCTCATCAGCAGCGCGGCGGCGATAATGATCACAGTTTTCGCCGCATTTACGTTGGGCGATTTCGTGCTGATCAAGATCCTGGGATTCGCGCTGTCAGTGGCCGTTCTCGTCGACGCCACAGTTATGAGGCTTGCGGTAGGGCCAGCGCTTCTCAAGCTCGGCGGGAGGTGGAATTGGTGGCCTGGCAAGACCTACCCCATGGTACGCTCCGTGCCTAACATCAAGGTACCTAATCCAACCGAGGGACGGCTGCATGGCCCTTCGCAATCTGTTTCCTGAATCGATCTTCGGACGCAAGCTCAATCCAAACGCCGAGCGGCGGCTGCGCCTGTCTCAGGCGCGGGCCGAAGAGACGATCATTCGTGGTCACGTCGACAACGCGCTGATGTTCGTCGATACCCTGGCGGAAGATCTTTCGTTCGACCGAGCGATCGACACGTACATCCGCGTGATGGGGATTCCGGAGCCGCTGGCGAGCACAGTTGCCACGCGAGCCCTGGTGCACCTGGGACGCGATCTGGTGCCATTCCGGCGACGGATGCAGCGGGAGGGGGAGGATGTCGCGGCCGAAAAGCCGCGGTTGAGGCTGGACGAGGCGTCGCGCTCCCAGGATATAAAGAGAGGGGCATAGGCACTAACTGAGTGTAACTCGATACAGGAAAAGAACGGGATCCGAGATCTCAGAGGCGCAGATACCGGTTGTAAGTAACTGCGCTCCGACTCTTCTCTGCGGAGTACCGCGCTCGATTGACTGGACCCGCGCACAGTGTGGTCGTAGCGCTTTGACTACCACCTGAGATCTCCACATCTCAGATCTCGGATCCCGTTCAGTTCGCCTTTCCGCGGCTATACCATCGCCCCGGTTTCGCTCCCTGCCCTGCGCGCCTCCCGAAGATCCGCCACGCTCACCAGAAAAATGCCCGTCACGATGACCGCCGACGTGACGCACCAGATGCATATGGCGTGGATGACGCCGAGCTCCAGGTACGTCAGCCACGCCGAGAACAGCACGCCGACGGCGGCTTCGGCTACGAGAACGATGGAGATGACGGGCTCGTTCTCGAAGCGCGCCAGCGTCCCTACCAAGGCGATCACGAACACGTCGAGGTAAAAGAGCAGTCCCCAGGCGGCGACCGGCAACCCAAGGAATTTCGACCACTTGCTCGTGTTGACGGTTTCGCACGAGCCGATGCTGCAGCTCAGCTCCCCGATGACGCCGAGCTTGTAGAGCGTTAGGTAGAGGCTGATGAAGATCCCGGCCAGCGCGAGCGCGGCCACGATCATCCGCTTCGTCACTTCTTCGGCGCTG
>DASWBG010000112.1:0-9652 GCA_036390715.1 Gemmatimonadaceae bacterium | reverse complement strand
GTACTCGTTCCGCGGGACGGCTATCGGGCACGTACATCGGCTCCCGCACGAAGTCGGCGAGATTAAAGGGAGCGTCGCCCGAGTGGAGCCACAGGTCCTTTGCCAGGAACACGCCGGTCACGTCATCGAGCGATTCGCGGTATACCGGATAGCGCGAGTACCGTTCGCGCCGCAGGATTTCCCAGACCTCTTCTTCGGTCGCTTCGATGTCCAAAGCCACCACCTCCGTTCGGGGTCGCATGACATCGCGCGCCTTCTTCTCGTGAAAGTCGAGAACGCCGGCGAGCATTGCGCGGTCCGACTCGTCCAGCGTTCCACGGGCGTGCGCCTGCATCACCAGAAAACGGATCTCATCGGGGCTGTGGCCTCCCGGATCATTCACGGGCTCGACCCCGAATATCCGGAGCAGTGAGTTCGCAGCCCCATTGAAGATCCAGATGAACGGGGACATGATGCGCGAGAAGACCAGGAGCGGACGGACGACCGCGCGCGCCGTCTTTTCCGGACTCGTCAGCGCGATGGATTTGGGGGCGAGTTCCCCGAGCACGATGTGGAAGAAGGTGAGGAGAAAGAACGCCACCGGTACGGCCGCAACGTGCACCGCCGCCGGTGACGGATTGAGTCCGAGTGTCCGAAAGAGCTGGTCAAAGAGGTGGGCGAGCACGGGCTCGCCAATCCATCCAAGAGCGAGGGAGGCAATGGTGATCCCAAGCTGGGTCGACGCGATATACCGATCGAGATTCTGAAGCGCCGTTTGAACCGTTCGCGCGCTGCGATCGCCCTTGGCGATCATCTCATCGAGCTTGCTCCGCCGGGCGGCGACGAGGGAGAACTCGGCAGCCACGAAAAACCCGTTCAGCGCGACCAGTCCAAGAACGGCAATCATGCTGCTCGCCGCCACTACTATCGACGGAGGATCGGCGGCCTCCGCAGCAACAAGTCCAAGGACCATAAGTCTGTAATCTATTCTATTCTATAGTAGAGACTTAAGTGCCCGTCGAAGCGTCTAATTGACGGCAGTCCTTAACCCCCGCAATTTGGAATCCTTGTTACAGGCCGTCCCCATAACATCAGCAGTCCCAAGGGCTGCCTTGACGCTCCCTGACCTCACCAGCGGCGGTCGGGAGCGGGTCCTTCGAGTCCTCTATCTCGGCCGTTTGTCGCTGGCGACCGCTATCTTCGTGGCCGCCATCGTGGTCTGGCGCCGTGCCGACAGCACTGCGACACTCGTAGCGACACTCGCCTTCGTCGCGAGCCTGCTATTCACCAGCGCTTCGATGCTCTACAGCGCCCGCCGTCAGGGCCTCCTCGGGGACACGTTTTTCTACGTGCAGATGATCTTCGATCTGCTCCTGGTGACCACCGTTGTCCATCTGACACAGTCGGGCACGCCGTCGCAGCTCGCGCCGCTCTACATCCTGGTCATTGCCGTGAGCGCGCTGGTGCTGCCGCCCGCTGGCGTTCTCCTGATCGCCATGCTCGGCGACGTGCTGTATTTCGGGGTGACGATCGTTGACCAGGCTACGGCGTTCGATTTACCGGTATTGGTTCAGCTCGGGATATTCGGAGCGGTGGCGCTCGGATGCGGCTACATCGGCTCGCGGCTGCGCGAGGGGCACGCGGGCCGCGAGGAAATGGAAGCCGAACTGGCCGCGTTCCGCTTGCGCGAAGCGGACATTGAGAGACTGCATACACGGGCGGAACGCCTCGAGGCAGTGGCGGAGTTGAGTGCGTCACTCGCCCACGAGATAAAGAATCCGCTGGCTTCGATCAGAAGTGCCGCGGAGCTGCTCGCCAAGGTGCCGGGTGCCGACGACGACACGCGAACCCTAACCACTCTCGTTCAGCGCGAGTCCGACAGGTTGTCGCGACTGCTCTCGGAGTTCCTCGATTTTGCGCGAACCGGAGTCACCAGCGTGCGCAGAGTCAATTTGGTTGAGATCGCGCATCATGCCGCCGCGCTCGTCGCCGCACACCCCGACAAACCGGAAAACGTAATCATCCACGAGGTGTTTCCTTCAACACCTCTGGTCGTCGTTGGCGATGATGATCTGCTCCATCGCGCGATCTTCAATCTCCTTCTCAACGCGGTTCAGGCCTCTCCACCGGGCGGCGAAGTCCGGCTCGAAGCAGCGGAGCTCGCGTACCACCAGCTTCCGGCGCAAGCCGAGCGCTTTACGCGCGGGGCGATGATGCTTCAGGTAACCGATCAGGGGCCGGGAATAGCCGACTCGGTCAACGAGCGATTGTTCGAGCCGTTCGTCACGACGAAAGTGGGTGGAACCGGACTCGGCCTCTCGATCGTACACCGGGCCGTCGAGGCACATCACGGTTTCATTCTCGTCGACAGTCATGGCAAGCGGGCTGGAACGAGGTTTACTGTGTTCCTGCCCAGATTTGGAAGCGAAGGGACCAGGAAAACCCCCAGGGCCGTGGCAAAGAGCGAAAAATGACGGGGGTCGCGACGTCGGCTCCGACGGTTCTCGTCATCGACGACGAGATGGGCATTCTCGACACGATCCGGATTCTGCTCAAGAACGAGGGGTTCATCCCGTACACAGCGCTTGGCGGAAAGAAAGGTCTCGAGCAGATTGCTGCGCTGAAGCCAGAGCTGATAATCACGGACGTCAGAATGCCCGACGTCACTGGCCTCGACATCCTGGCCTCGGTTCGCGCGCACGACCCCGAGGCCGTCGTGATCCTGATGACCGCGCAGGCGAGCCTGCAGTCTGCGATCGGCGCGGTGAACAACGGCGCCTTCTACTACATCCAGAAACCTTTCAAGAACGAAGAGCTGTTGACCATCGTGCGCCGCGCGGCCGAGCATCGCAACCTGCGGCGAGAAAGCAAGATGCTGAAGTCGGAGACGAAACGGCGCGATCGGCCAGGGCGCCCGATTGGCGCCAGCAAACCCTGGCTCGATGCATTGCACGTCGCCGAATCGGTAGCCGTCACTGACTCCACCGTTTTGCTGCAGGGCGAATCCGGAACGGGAAAGGAAATCGTAGCCCACTACATTCATGACCTTTCGCCGCGAGCCAGCAAGCCATTCCTGTCGATAAACTGCGGCGCGCTACCGGAGAGTCTGCTCGAGAGCGAGCTGTTCGGGCACGTCAAGGGATCGTTCACTGGCGCTTCGCGCGACAAGGAAGGATTGTTCTTCGCTGCGGGAGAGGGAACCTTCTTCCTGGACGAGATTGGAGAAACCACCCCGGCGACGCAGGTAAAGCTCCTGCGCGTGCTGCAACAACGCGAAGTGATTCCCGTTGGAGCGACCGAAGCGAAGCCCGTGAATGCGAGAGTGATCGCCGCCACGAACCGCGACCTCGAGGAAGAGATCAAGCGCGGCGGTTTCCGAAGCGACCTATACTATAGACTGAACGTCATCTCCATCGTGCTTCCGCCGCTGAGGACGCGCCCGGGAGACATCGCGCTGCTATCGGATACATTCCTCAAGCGCGCCGGCGAGGCCCGCGGCGAGCCGCCACGGGTACTCGCCCCAGAAGCCATCGAGGCGATGCAGCGCTACTCGTGGCCCGGCAATGTGCGTGAGCTCGAGAATGCGCTCGAGCGCGCCGCGATTCTCGCCAAAGGCGATACGATTCCGCTTTCGGCGCTGCCAGAGCGTGTGGTCGAGCCCAAGTCCGACCCTCTGGTAAGTGACTCCGTGCAGACGAACCCAACTCTGGACACCATAGAGCGTGCCTACATTCTGTGGGTTCTGGAGAATGAGGGCGGCAACAAGCCACGCACCGCCGAAGTGCTGGGGATCGATCCTTCGACGCTTTACCGCAAACTCTCCAGATACGGCCTCCCGACCTGAGTCGCAGAATGCGAGAGATTCGCATAAAGCGGCGAGAATTGCGTCGGTACCGACATATTATAAACTCGTAACTCCTGACAGCGCGGCCAGTTAGGATTGATGTTTGTTTGCGGTCCCGAGAGAGCCGTGCTGTACCTTGCCTCACTGTGTCTCGGGCGTCTTTACCATAGGTGAATGCACGTGCATTCCCATCCCCGCTCGCCAACGCTTCAGGAGAGTCTTGAATGAGCAACAAAAAGGGTTTTACCCTCATTGAGCTTTTGATCGTGGTCGTCATCATCGGCATTCTTGCCGCGATCGCGATTCCGAAGTTCGCGAACACGAAGGACAAGGCGTATGTCGCAGCGATGAAGTCCGACCTGCGCAACCTTGCGACCTACGAAGAGCAGTACGCTGCTGACCAGAACGGTGCCTACTTCGCAGGAGTTGCGACGATGGCTACGCCGATGCAGGGCTTTACGCCTTCGCAGAACGTGACGATTACGGCAGTTCTCGTTGCCGGCCCGCCGCAGGCTTGGAGCGCGACCAGCGTCCACTCGCTGTCAGCAAAGACCTGCGATAACTCGACCGGTGTGATCGTCTGCACCTGATCAGGACTATCGCCTGAACAAGAGAGAGGGAGCGTCGAAAGACGCTCCCTCTTTTCTTTTTGCCCGGAATGGATTTGGTACCGGCTGTCGACGAGGAATGACGCGAATAGTGCGGAGCGCGGCATAGTCCGGACATGTTCACCGAACGGACTGCGGGATACACGCTGATCGAGACCATAGTCGCGCTACTCCTTTTCACGATTGGCGGCCTGGCGCTGGTGTCGACGAGCGCTCTGGTCGGCCGGGAGATGAACGCCAACGCGGTTCGCGAGCGCGCAGGTAGAATGGCGGCGAGCCGGCTCGAGATCATTGGCGCCGGTTGCCGTAGAGCGGCGAGCGGGCGCGAGACATTTCAGCAGGTCGAATCCGCGTGGTCCGTTGCCTTCCTCGATTCGGCGCGCCTGAGCGTCGTCGAGAGTGTCAGCTACCCGACGCTGGACGGCCGCCGCGTCGATCAGTTTCGCGCCGTGCTGTCGTGTCCGCTGTGAGCGATCCACATCGTGCCGCCAAAAGAATGAGAAGGCTGAGGCGACGCGGATTCACCATCATCGAGCTCGCGATAGTGCTCGCAATCCTCGGTGTGGTGGGAAGCGCAATCGGGCTTACTCTGCTTCGCCAACAGCGCTTCTACCGTGGCGCGACGGAGCTGCTGTACGCGCGCGAAGGCGTGCGCGACGCAATTGAGATCCTGTCGACGGACATCCGCGGAATGTCGACCGCCGATACAGCGATGCTGCTCGCCGATTCGGCGGTGGAGTTATTCGCGAACATCGGCAGCTCGGTGATTTGTCAGACCACTGGTCTGGAGATCGGACTGCCACCAGCGATCTCCCCCCGCGGAAATACACTGTCCGCCTTTCTCACGCAGCCCGACACGGGCGACCTCGCGCTGTTCTTTCGGGATTCGATGGAGGCCGGGAGCCAATGGGAACGACATCGAATCGCGGGCTTCAGCTCTCATTCACTGGCCGTGGCATGCCCCGCATCGACCGGGTACGCCCAGGCCGACGCTGTCAACGCGGGCGCGACGGGATTCCTGATCACTCTCTCGACTCCATTGAGCAGCCACGTCGGCAGCGGCGCGCCGGTACGGTTTGTCAGGCATGGCAGATACAGCCTGTACCATGCCGGTGACGGGGGTTGGTATCTGGGTTATCGACGGTGCAACGCGATAGGACCCTCGGTATGCGGCGCCATTCAGCCGTTGAGCGGGCCGTACAAGGCCTACAGCGGCAACGCAGGCTTGACCGGACTCCTCTTCGAATACTTCGATGTCATCGGTACGCGTCTCGGCGCGGGCTCTTCTTCCCTCGCGCGAGTCGACATCTCCGCCCGGTCGGCAAGCCATCAGCAACTCATAGTTGAAGACCACAGCTGGGTCCCCAGCGATTCAGCAAAGGTTACCATCGCGGTGCGGAATCGGCGGCCATGAGAGTCAGAGCCTGCGGTCGACCAATCCCCTTTGCGCTCGGCTCTTATAGTTTGCCCCGTGAGCGGCGCGACGGTTTCGCGCTAGCAGCCGCGCTGCTGGCTCTGCTGCTGATCTCCGCGCTCGTGACAGCGGTTTTCTTCGCCGCAACGGAAGAGACGAAGATCGGTACGGCGTCGTCCAAGCATCAGCTTGCTTTGTCGGCTGCGGAGTCGGCGGTCGAGATGACAATTGCGGACTGGAATCCAGCCTGGTCGCCTCAGGTAGGACTGGACGGCACCCGGGTCACGGCGATCAAAGGGTTCGAAGTGCCGGTCGATGTCCACGTAACGCGTCTTGATTCGACGCTGTACTGGATCGTTGCCGACGCCGCTGATTCCTTCGCCGGGTCCGGCATCTCGAGACGGATCGGCGTCGCAATCAGAGTGCTGATCGCTCCCGATCATTCGATAAGGATCGACCGAATTTCGGAGCGATCGTGGTCGGAGCTATTCTGAAACGCTCCCGGCCCGTCGTTACTTTCCCGCCAATTGAATCGTGTCTTAGTTCGAACACCTGGTTACCGACCAAGAAGGCAGAAGTGCCCCTCGGTTGGTCTCAGTGCAAGTGCAGACAAACAGGGTCTTTGGGATCGCACGCTTCAAGAAGGTGAGGAAGTGGCGCGCACCCCTGGAAATACCCTCTTTTTTTTCATTTACCAAGGGCGCGATGGGGTTGTTTGGCCGGAAGAAGACTACCGTAGGGCTCGATATCGGATCTGGCCTGGTCAAGGTCGCCGTCATCGATCACTCGAAGTCGACACCAGAACTGATCAGGGTCGCAATCACTCCGTTGCCCGATGATGCCATCGTGGAAGGTGAAGTGATGGATCCGCATCTCGTATCAGATGTCATCCGCTCTACTATTGAGTCGGTAGACGCGAATACGAAGGCCGTGGTCGCCGCTGTCGGCGGCCGCGACGTGATCATCAAGCGCATCAAGACCGAAAGGGTCAAAGAAGCGCAGGCCCGCGAGCTCATGCGTTGGGAAGCCGAGCAGCACGTTCCGGACGTCGACTCAGTCGAGCTCGATTTCCAGATCCTCGATGGGGACGGCGACGGCAGAGACGAAATGAGTGTACTTCTCGTCGCAGCCAAGCGCGACCTGGTTGAAGCCAAGCTCCGCATCCTTGCCGAGGCGGGGATCACGCCAAGCTCAATGGACGTGGACGCGTTCGCGCTCCACAATGCGTTCGAGCTCAACTATCCGGATGCGATGACAGGCGCCGTTGGCCTCGTCAACATCGGGCACGAAGTCACGAACATCAACATTCTGGACGAGGGCGTCCCAATTCTGACGCGCGATCTTCCCATTGGCACCCGCCGTTTTCGCGAGGATCTCCAGCGCGAACACGGACTCTCGGCGGCCGACGCGGAAGCACTCATTAGAGGGTATGACCGGTCCGCACAGCTCGATTCCGTGATTCTGCAGCGCACTGAAGAGATCGCCACCGGACTCGAGCGCGCGATTGCGTTCCTGTCCACGTCTCTCAAGGGCGACGGACAAATGAAGGCCGTCTATACCTGCGGCGGTGGGTCACGCACGCCAGGTCTGACCGAGTCACTTGGGCAACGTCTGAAGAAGCCAGTGGAGCTCGCCAACCCGCTCACGACGATGTCGGTGAGGGACGGCGCGCTGGACTCGCTTGTGACCGACGAGGTCGCGCCTCTCCTGATGCTCGCGATCGGCCTTGCCCTCCGTAAGAACTGACCCCGGAGCACAGACACCATGATCGAGATCAATCTCCTACCCGGGGACGGCAAGAAAAAGCGACGGGCTAAGACCAGCAGCCCGACGAAGTTCGAGTTCAACCTCAAGCCGCCGCCGTGGCTCGCCGGGATAACCGAAAAAATCACCGACAAGTACATGCTGGGCGCGGTTGCCGCGGCTGGTATTAGCGGAGCGCTCATCGTCTTCATGTTCATTCATCAGGCCGCGAAGGCAAGCGAGCTCGATGACAGGCTGACAAAGGCGGTCAAGGATTCAGCGCAATTCGGCGCCGTTCTGGCGGCAAAGGCAAAGGCAGAGGCCTCACGCGACTCGTTGTATCAGCAGATCGCGATCATCAAGTCGATCGACGATTCCCGCTATCTCTGGTCGCATCTCATGTACGAGATCAGCAACGCGCTGCCACAATACGTGTGGCTGACCGAGATCACGCAAACGAGCGCACCGCACAGCGTTGCTGCCGCTGACACCACAAAGAAAGCCGCGGCTCCGGTCGACAGCACGCAGTCATCGGCGCACAGCACGCAGTCGGCGGCGGAGAGAACGACGGAAAGGAATCGTGCGCTCAAGGCCAGATCCGACTCGATGCTCGCCGTCGCGAAAGAGCTGAAGTTCAAGATCGTCGGGCACACGGTGGACATTCAGGCGCTCACGCGGTTCATGAAGTCGCTCGAAGCGTCGCCGTTCATTCAGAACGTCCAGCTAAGCCGCTCCGATCTGGTTCAGGCCGAAGGAAAAGAAGTAACGGAGTTCACTCTCGAGGCGGAGACACAATCTCCTCCCGCCTTCGCGATCAAGACGGTTCCACTCGTAGTATCGGCGGTGCACTAACATGGCAATCGGCGCCAACATGACGAAGCGCGAGCAGACGATAGCGGCTGTTGGTGTCGCCGCCGTGCTGCTGCTCGGTGCGTACTGGTATTTCCTGTACAAGCCAAAGGCTCAGGAACTCGCAGCTACGCAAGCTCACGTCGACTCACTCGACAAGAAGAACCAGCAGGCGAAGGCGGATATCGCTCAGGGCAGCCTGCAGAAGCTTCGCGCGCAGTCCGCGGAATACGAGCAAAGCCTGAGAGTGATGCGGCAGCTCGTTCCGAGAAGCAACGAAGTGCCGGCGCTGCTGGAGGACATTTCGACCGCGGCACGCCGCGTCGGACTCGATCTGGCGACGGTGGAGCCGATGCCGGTTCTCCCGGGCGAACAGTTCGATACCTATCGGTACAAGCTCGGCGTAACCGGCGGGTATCACCCGGTTGGTCAGTTTCTCAGCAACGTCGGCTCGCTGAATCGCATCATCGCCCCTGTGACGATGGCGATCAAGCTGCACCCAATAGCGGACAAGACAAAGGCTCGGGTGAAGAAGGGCGAATCGCTCATCGACACCCAGTTTCAGGTGCAGACCTATGTGGTGCGTACGACGCCATATGCGCCGCCCTCGACGGTGAAACAATAATGAAGCGCTCAATCTCTTTCGCGCTCGTTTTCGTGGCGGCTCTGGCGAGCGGCGCATCCGCGCAAGCGCGCGCCCAGGCAACGTCGCGACCGAGCCCGAGTACAGCCGCCAAGCCAGCCACCAAGCCAGCCACAAAGAGGGCATCCCTGCCTCCAGCTCCCGACCCGCGGAAGCCGGCCGTCCCGGCGGCGCCAAATCCAGCCGTCGACAGCGGGCCGAAAGTGCTGATCAACCGAGAGGTCTTCTCGTATGACGGCGACGGTCGGCGCGATCCATTTGTGTCGCTGTTGACTACATCCGACCTCAAGCCGCTCCTGACAGACCTGAAACTGGTGGGTGTTGCCTACGACCCCCGCGGCCAGAACTCTGTTGCGGTTTTGCGAGATGTTACGTCTAGAGACCAGTACAAGGTCCGAGTTGGCCAGACGATCGGAAGAATGCGCGTCGCGGCCATCCAGCCCAAAGCAGTGATTTTCACGATCGAAGAGTTCGGTTATAGTCGCCAGGAGCTCCTGCCGATAGCGCCGCCCGATTCGAGCAAAATGAGGCTCCGTCAATGAGTTTTCTGAAAGCGCTGCCAGCCGCGGCGC
>DASWBG010000111.1:0-4118 GCA_036390715.1 Gemmatimonadaceae bacterium | reverse complement strand
CCTGGCCGACTCGCCGGGCGACATGACCGGAGGGCCCACTCCCGCCGGCATGTTCGGGTTCGGGCACGACGCGACCGCAGTCACCGTGCAGGCCGCAATCAAGAATCGCCTTGGTCCAGACGCTCGCGTGACCTACGTCGCGGGACCATCCATGTCGAAAGCGTTTCCGGGAATGGTGGACGCTTTTACCGGCCATGCGTCCGTGCCGCCGCCGACTCCGACGGAAGTCGCGGAGTGGGAGACGAAAGCAAAATCCGCGGCGGAACAAGCGGATCTGATTATCGCAGTCGTCGGAGAGCCCGCCTTCATGAGCGGCGAAGGCTCCTCCCGTGGAACACTCAACTTGCCCGGCATTCAGGAGCAGATGGTCGAGGCCGCGGCATCATCCGGCAAACCATTGGTTGTCGTCCTCGTGAATGGACGACCGCTCGAGATCAATTGGGTCGCTGAACACGCGTCGGCAATTCTCGAGTCGTGGCTCCCCGGCGTGGAAGGTGGCAACGCGATCGCCGACGTGCTCTTCGGCGACGTGAACCCAGGCGGAAAACTGCCGGTGAGCTGGCCACGGTCTGCGGGGCAGGAACCGCTCTACTACAATCACAACCTCACGCAGGCGCCGGAAAGCGATCCAAAGTTCACATCACGGTACTGGGACATCCACAGCAAACCGCTGTATCCCTTCGGATATGGTCTCAGCTACACAACATTCCGTTTCGCCAATCTTCGCCTATCGAAGACTCGCATGATGGCAGGCGACAGCGCGGAGGTTACAGTCGACGTGACCAACACCGGTGCGCTGCCGGGTGATGCGGTTGCTCAACTCTACATCCATCAACGGTCCGGCTCTGCATCGCGACCAGTGCGCCAACTCGAGGGATTTCGTCGCGTGACTCTGCAACCAGGCGAGACCAGGACTCTCCGGTTCCGGTTAGGCAGGAACGAGCTCCAATTCTGGAGTCCCCAGACGAAGCGATGGGCTGTTGAACCCGGCGCCTTTGACGTGTGGGCTGGTGAGGATTCCGCGGCGGACCTGCACGCGGAGCTCACCATTGAGCCTTAAGATTTTTTGTGGCAGCCTGCGGCCCAGTCGGAGCTCACGAAATCGCGCCGCGTTCGCGCGGGCGGAGACCGCCTAAGGGGACAAAGTGAGCGAGAGCAGCCCGGACATTCAAAGCCTCGAGCGCGCGGTCGCGGGGCGTTACGCGATCGAGCGCGAGCTTGGCCGCGGCGGCATGGGAGTCGTGCTGCTCGCTCGCGATCTCTCACTCGAACGGCCGGTGGCTCTCAAGCTGCTCCCCGCGATGATGGCGGCGCAGCCTGTGCTGCGCGAGCGATTCCTGCGCGAGGCACGCACCGCGGCCGGTCTCTCGCATCCGCACATCGTGCCGATCCATGCCGTCGAGGCGCGCGAGGCGATCGTGTTCATCGCGATGGCCTTCGTCGACGGCGAGACGCTAGCCGACAGGGTGAGGCGCACGGGTCCGCTGCCGCCGCACGAGGTGGCGCGCATCCTCCGCGAGGTCGCCTGGGCGCTGGCGTATGCGCATGGCCGTGGCATCGTGCATCGCGACATCAAGCCTGACAACATCCTCATCGAGCGCGGCAGCGGGCGCGCGCAGGTCACCGACTTCGGGATCGCGCGCGCCAGGAATGGTGCCGATGTGGCAAATCGGCTGACGCTCGAGGGGCAGCTGCTCGGCACGGCGGCCTTCATGAGTCCGGAGCAGGGTGCGGACGAGCGCGTCGATGGCCGCAGCGATCTCTACGCCCTTGGCGGAGTCGGATACTTCGCGCTCGTCGGGCGGGCGCCGTTCGAGGCGACGACGCTCGAAGCGATGCTCGTCGCGCGCTACACGCGCGCCGCGCCGCCGGTCGCGTCTGCACGACCCGACGTGCCACCCGCGCTCGCCGCCGCGATCGACCGGTGTCTCGCTCGGGAGCCGCACGACCGGTACCCCTCCGCGGAAATGGTCGCCGAGGCGCTGTCGGAGTCGACAGGAATCACGGGCATTCAGTACATCGCCCTGCCCGTGCGCAGCTTCCTTCGTGCTGCCGAGCAGAGCGTCTGGCTCGCCACGCTCGTCGTGGTGTTCACACTGATCTACGGTCTTCCAGGGACGCGGAACATTTTCGCGCTTGTTGCGGGCATCGTCTTCGCCGTCGGGGTGCTGTCGATCGACCTTGTGCGACGGGCGCGCGAGCTTCAGGGAGAAGGGTTTAGTGCCGCGGACGTGCGTCGCGGGTTCGAGGTTGAGCGAAAGACACATGCGGAGGAGCTGCGCCAGCTGTTCGACGCGCGGCGGACGGCCGCTCGTCGCCGCACTCGTCGCCGCGCGTGGATGACGCTCGCCGTTGGCGTGGTGCTCAGGGTGGTCGCGCAGCTCCTCTTCTTTCCCCACGCTCGGCAGGCACCGCCCACGCCGTGGCAAATTGTGGTGCTGGTCCTACTCGATCTAACGAACACGGTGAGCTTGGTGATCGCGCTCAATACATCGCCGCGGACAGAGCGGCGCGGGTTCCGCCTTGCCGCGTGGGTGTGGCAGAGCCGGTTTGCCGTCGGATTCTTCCGGCTCTCGGCGCTCGGGCGCGGTCAATCTGCAGCGCGTTCCCCCGCGGCGGGGCGCGACTCCGCGGAATTGCAGCTGGCCGACCTCACGTCGCCGGCGGTTACATCTCGTTTCCCCGAGCTTCCGGCGATGCTTCGGCGGCTCGAGAAATCACAAGAGACGATGCGCATGCGCGAGCTCGAGGTCGCTCGCGCGCTCGCCGACGCGGGGGGCGCCCAACCCACGAAGCATCTGGATGGTACGTCGAGCGGCAAGGTGACGTCAGGAGTGGAGGGCGCGACGAACCAGGAAACCCTCGAGCTCCGGCGAAACGCGTTGCTCGACGAAATGCGCGACACGCTCGAGAGGACGCGGGCGAGCCGAGCGACGCTCGCGGCGGCGCTCGAGAATGTGCGGATCCAACTCCTCAGGATCGGCGCCGGGATGGGCACGCCGGATGACATGCGTGAGGAAGTGGCCGTTCTGGGCGCCCTTGTCGAAGAGCGATAACCCCGATTCAGGCACGATTTAATATCGTGCACAGGCTGGATCAGCGACGCATTGTCCGGCGTTGCTTGCCACCGCGCGGAGCTTTCTTTCCTCGACGCTTTGCCGGCTTGATGTATCGAATTCGCGGTGCGGCGCCGCCGGCTCCTTCCACCGAGTATGCAAGCGCAACCGTCCCGCTTGCCGGCAATCGCTTCACATCACTTAGCACGAGTTTGGTCGAGCTGCCAGGAGGAAGCAGCGGGATCCCGGCGCCAAGGAGCACGGGGTTAACAGCGACCTCGACCGTGTCGACGAGCCCCGCGTCGAGCAGCGAACGAAAAAGCTCACCGCCACCGAAAAGCCAGATGTCTCGCCCACGCTTTTCTTTTAACTCGGCAACAATTTTCCGTGGATCCTCGTTGAGGATGAGGACACCGGGATATTGCGCCGCTGGCATCGTCCGCGAGAAGACAACGACGTCGAGCCCGGGCATTGACCCATTGCCGCCCTGCGCCTTCATCACCTCGTACGTTTTTCGGCCCACTACTGCGGTATCGAACTCCTTGTACAGCGCGGCGAAGTCGACGCTCGGATCTGGTACGATCCAGTCGTACTCCCCGTTTGGTCCGGCGATGAAACCATCAAGGCTCACCGCCACCTGGTAGCGCAGCCGCCTGCTCACGAGCGTAGCCGCTTCGGCGCACTCTTTCGCCACGCTGCTTCAAGTGCGACTCGTACGATTTTCTGATTCGCTGCGCGCAGAAGGATCGTCGTCGCACCGCTCGAGCCCCAGCTTCCGGGCACCGGGGCAAAAGCTTTTGGATGATCGTTCGCAATCAAATCCTGATCGTACGACGTCAGGCGCACCACCGCGTAACGATTGTTCGGATAGCCTAGCGTCGCGAAGATTTTTCCGCCGACCCGAAAGTCGGGATGTCCCATGTGGGCGCCTTCGCTTGTCTCAGGGAGTCTGAGCGCCATGCGCCGAAAATCATCGGCTGTCATCCTCAATGCTTACCACTTCATTAGGCGGGATGGCAAGTCGTGACGTTCGACCGGTAAGTTTCCAAAAACTGAAAATCG
>DASWBG010000110.1:0-3723 GCA_036390715.1 Gemmatimonadaceae bacterium | reverse complement strand
TCCACTCGTGCGACGTCTCGATTCCGATGGACGCGAAGTCGTGGTTAGTCATCACATGTGCTGGTAGGCCGCGTCCAGTGCCGGCGACGGCTGCGATTGGTCGTTTCACGCTGACTCCGCTATGGCCTTGATGGCAGGCGCGGCCGCTTTGAGCTTTTCACCGATCTGATCGTTCATGCGCGTCTCGACGGCTCGTACCGCAACCTGGATCGCGTTCTTGATGGCGCGCGGCGGCGAATTGCCGTGACAGATGATGCTGACGCCTCTCACGCCCAGAAGTGGAGCGCCACCATAGTTGGTGGAATCGAATCCCTTGAGCGCCGCTCTCACGTGCGCGGCGTCGATGCCCGGGTGCTCACTCAGCAATCGAACGATCATCGGCGCCACGGCCTCGTAAAACTTGAGCACGACATTGCCGACGAAGCCGTCGCAGATGACGACGTCGAAGGGACCGCGCTCGCTCGCGCCGGCCGGTAAATCGCGGCCCTCGAGGTTCCCGTGAAAGTTGAAACCCGCCTTCCGGAAGAGGCCGTGCGCCTCCTTCACGACTGCATTTCCCTTCTCCGGCTCCTCTCCAATCGAGAGCAACCCGATCGAAGGATTCGGACGGCCGAAGATGCACTCGGCGTAAACCGCGCCAAGCCACGCGAACTGGACAAGCTCTGTCGAGGAGCAGTCCACGTTCGCGCCAGAATCGAGAACGATCACGGGTTGGCGCGCGGTCGGGAAAACCGTTGCAATGGCGGGACGGGTAAGCCCCGGATGGAGCTTGAGCAGCATCGCCGATGACGCCATCTGCGCGCCGGTGTTGCCAGCCGAGACGAACGCGTCGGATTTTCCATCGACCTGCAACTTGAGTCCGACGACCATCGAGCTATTCGGCTTTTTGCGCAGGCCGGAAGTCGGCTTCTCCGACATCTCGATGACTTCGGCGGCTTCGACGATGTTGATGCGGAAACGAGACGAGGCCGCCTGCGAGAACTCGCCGGCAAGCAATCTTTCGAGCTCCGCCTCGATTACCGAAGTTTGCCCGACTAGCTGAACAGTGTGCGCGCTGTCGAGTTCCTGCAGGGCGAGTAAGGCGCCCGCGATTGTCGCTTTGGGAGCGAAATCTCCCCCCATAGCATCCAACGCGATTCGCGCCAAACTAGGCTTCCTTCGGTTCTACTCGCTGTTCGCCATCGTAGTATCCGCACTCCGCGCAGACATGATGCGGGCGCCTCATGCTCTGGCAGCGGGGACACTTCTGGATGACGATCGCCGGCGCGATCTTGTGCGTATTTCGCGCGCGCTTCTTTCGCTTGGAGGTGCGTCGCTTTGGGACGGCCATTGTATCTGTTCCTTAAGGTGGTTTGACGAGCTAGTGTGCGTCGCCCTGATGCTTGAGCAACGGGCCCCAGCGCGATTCAGTTCTGGTTGGTGTGCAGTTGCACGTGCTTTCGTTCAAATTGGTACCGCAAGTCGCACACAGTCCTTTGCAGTCTTCCTTGCACTGGACGTACGCTGGAGCCGTGAGCAGCCACGTCTCTCTTACCGCCGCGCGGAGATCAAGCACCCTCGCGTTCGGATCGTAGAGAAACACGTCGGGATCGTCCGCCTCCTCAGCTCCAATCGCGGCGAGAATGAAGTGTACCTCTTCATCGACCGCGACGCTGACTTCTTCCAGGCACAAGCGGCAAGGAAGCACGATCCCACCGTCAATTCGACCGGCAAAATAGAATCTTCCTTCACCCGCCGAAGACAATCTTCCGATGACCCGGACCGGCTGCGACGGGCGAACATCTCCCTCTTCCCAAATTGGATCGTCTGACTGAATCGAGCCGTCTACGTGGACGGCTTTGGTTTCCAGCGAGCGTATGTCGAAGGACAGCATAAGCGCTTTAAATTAGCGGATTTAGCCCACCTATTCCAGTGCACTCCCACGGGTTTTTTTCGCGGACGAGTCTTCTAAACTGAAGACCACCGGCCGGGGGCTGTCAGCGGGCCAGCTGTGTGCTGCGAGCTAACGACCGAGCGACGGACCGAGACTAAACGAGCTCGGACTCGGGAAAGAAGAATTTCGCCTCTCGCTCTGCATTCTCATCCGAATCCGAGGCGTGGATTGCATTTCGCTCCTTGGATTCCGCGTAAAGCTTCCGAACGGTTCCTGGTTCCGCCTCAGCGGGATCTGTGGCTCCGATTGTCTTGCGCAGCGCCGCGACCGCGTCGGCGCGCTCCAGCACGATCGGCATGCACTTGCCAGAAGTCATGAAGCGCACGAGCGGAGTGAAGAAGGGACGCTCGCGATGAACCGCATAGAATTCCTGCGCCTGCGGCTCGGTGAGCCGCATCACGCGGCTCGCGATGACCTTGAATCCAGCCTTCTCGAGGTGCGCGATGATCTGCCCACTCTTTCCGGAGTTGAACGCGTCGGGCTTGATGATGGTGAGTGTTCGTTTGCCGGCCATTTATGAGTTCTGTCCTAGCGCATAGCGCGTTTGAGTAAATCCACAACGTCGATGGGGCGCTTGGCGACGCCCACGCCGTTCTCCTCGAATGCCTGCATCTTTTCCGCGGCAGTGCCGGCCGAGCCGGAGATAATGGCGCCGGCGTGTCCCATGCGGCGACCTGGCGGCGCAGTCTGGCCGGCAATGAAGCCGACGACGGGCTTTTTCATCTTCTCGCGGACGAAGCGCGCCGCTTCCTGCTCGTCGGTTCCGCCAATCTCGCCGATCATCACGACCGCCTCCGTCTCCGGATCCTTCTCGAATGCATCGAGGCAGTCGATGAAATTGGTTCCATTGATCGGATCGCCACCGATGCCGACGCACGTCGTCTGACCAATCTCCGCGCGCGTCATCTGGAAGACAACTTCATAGGTGAGAGTCCCCGAGCGACTCACAAGACCAACGTTGCCGGGTGTGCAGATTCTGCCCGGAATGATTCCGACTTTGGACTGGCCGGGAGAGATAAGGCCGGGGCAGTTGGGTCCGAGAAGGCGCGAGCCGCGCTCCTTCACGAACGGATACACCCTCGTCATGTCAAGAACGGGAACGCCTTCCGTGATGCACACGATAAATGGAATTCCTGCGTCAGCCGCTTCCATCATCGCATCGGCAGCAAATGGCGGCGGGACGTAAATCACCGTCGCATTCGCGTCAGTCGCCTTCACTGCATCGGCGACCGTGTTGAAGATCGGCACCTTTTCGTCGAATTTCTGCCCGCCCTTTCCCGGCGTCACACCGCCGACTACCTGCGTCCCGTATTCGATCATCTGCCGAGCGTGGAAGGAACCGTCTCGGCCGGTTATTCCCTGAATGAGAAGGCGCGTTGTCTTGTCGATGAAAATGCTCACGCGACTTTTCCTCCGGTCGCGAGAGCGACTGCTTTCTTGACGGCTTCGTCCATGTCAGTCATCGCCGACATCCCGTTGTCCTTCAGGATTTTGAGCGCGATCTCTTCGTTCGTGCCGGTAAGTCGGATCACGAGGGGGACCTTGAGCGGATTCTGCTTGATCGCGGTCACGATTCCATTGGCGACGTCGTCGGTGCGCGTGATGCCGCCAAAGATGTTGAAGAGAATCGCCTTCACACTCGGGTCGCTGGTGATGATTCCGAGCGCCGAGACGACCTTCTCCGGATTCGACGAGCCGCCGATGTCGAGAAAGTTGGCAGGCTCACCGCCATAGTATTTCACCAGGTCCATCGTCGCCATCGCCAGACCGGCGCCGTTGACCACGCAGCC
>DASWBG010000109.1:0-5256 GCA_036390715.1 Gemmatimonadaceae bacterium | reverse complement strand
GATCCGGATCGCGAAGGCCTGCTCAAGACGCCACAACGGGTCGCCAACTCCATGACGTTTCTCACCGAGGGCTACAGCTCGAGCGCGGAAGATGTTGTCGGGAAGGGCATCTTCAAGGAAGAGCACGACAACATGATCATGGTGCGAGATATCGAGCTCTACTCGTTGTGCGAGCACCATATGCTGCCGTTCTTCGGCAAGGCGCATGTGGCTTATATCCCTAACGGGAAGATCGTCGGGCTCTCCAAGATCCCGCGCATTGTTGACGTCTACGCCAGGCGACTGCAGGTGCAGGAGCGGCTGACGGAGCAGATCGCCGATGGTCTCTGCCGGGTCGTGAACCCAAGTGGGGTCGGCGTCGTGATCGAGGCCCTTCATCTCTGCATGATGATGCGCGGGGTGCAGAAGCAGAACTCGAAGACGATCACTTCGGCGCTAAGAGGTGCGTTCCGCGAAGATCCGAAGACGCGCGACGAGTTCCTGCGTTTGGCACATTCCTACGGCGGAACTCCGCAATACTGACGGGGCGATCGACTTACGCCCTACTGGTTGCTGATCGCGAACATGTGCGCGATATCCTCCTCAAATTCGTGGATACTCACGCTTTTCGTTTGATCGTTCCAGCCGAGCAATGGTGCAACGATGTCTGCTGCGCGTTGAGCGACGCTCTTGCCGTGATCACGCGTCTCGAACGCCAGATGCGTGCGGCGGATCAACAAATCGCTTAGTGTCCGCGCCATCTCGTTGGCAACCCCGTATACGAGATGCGCTCCCGTATAGTCAAGTCCTTCGACCAGCGGTTTCGCGAGAGCTGCGTCCTCGCGCTGTAGTCGCGCGATTTCCTTGTGGCGATCCCCGCCGGGAAGCTCGACGGCATCGGTCGGAGCCACGTTCCTCTCCAGGCCAAGTGCCTCCTGAACGCGATCCACGACTTCGGCCGCCATCGACCGGTATGTCGTGAGCTTACCACCGGTAACGTTGATAACACCGGAGCCATCGGTCAGGATGCTGTGCTCGCGCGAGACTGCGCTCGGATTTGCGGCCTGACCGCTCGCGAGCGGTCGGATTCCGGCCCAGGCACTGACCACATCATCCTGGGTGAGCTGAGCCCGCGGGAAGTACGCGTTCGCCGAGCGCAGCAGATAATCCACATCGCCGACGGAGGCGTGCACCGTCTCCGGAGATTCGTCAGTCCACGTATCCGTCGTACCGATGATCGTTAGCGGGCCCGCGGGAAGACAGAACATCACGCGACCATCCACCGGGGAGATAAGGGTAAGCGCGTCCCGATTTCCCACACGCTCCCGTGGAACGCCGACGTGTGCTCCCTTACTGCCGTGCAGCCGTCTCGCGCGTTCGCCGCTGTCGAAAGTGTTCTGCCAGACGCCGGTGGCATTGACGACTACGCGCGCGCGGAACTCCCTGCTTTCGCCCGTGCGCTGCGATCTGGCGATCGCTCCCACGGCCTTGCCGGCGTCGCGAATTATCTCGGTCACGCGAGTATGACTGATGACTGTCGCACCGAGCTCTCGAGCGGCAATGGCGTTCGCGACGGTTAGTCGCGCATCGTCGGTGGATGCGTCGTAGTAGACAGCGCCCCCCGTCAATCCGGTGCTTTCGAGACTCGGCTCACGGTCCAGCGTCTCGGCCGCGTTCAGCGTCGAGTGCTTTCTCGATCGGCCCAACGCCATGAGCTGATAAACGAACAGCCCGGCGCTCAGCTTCACCCTTCCGACACGCGCGCCACGGTAGATCGGCCATGTGAACGCCAGCGGCCTGACGAGATGCGGGGCAATTCGAAGCAGCGTCTGGCGCTCGCGGATCGACTCGTGAACAAGGTGGAGCTGTCCCTGTTCCAGATATCGAATCCCACCGTGAATCAACCGCGAGGAACGGCCCGACGTCCCGCTGGCGAAATCATCGCGCTCGATGAGCGCGACGTTCAACCCGCGCATTGCCGCGTCGCGCGCAACTCCGCACCCGGTGATGCCACCTCCGATCACAAGGAGGTCGAATCTGTCTCCAGAGAATTCAGCCATTCTCAGCGTTGGTTAGGAGTGCCATAAAGCAGCGGAGTTATAAGAAGATTTGACCGCAAGATTCGGATATCGCGCCTGCTCACGCACCGGCATCATTCGGCACCAACAAGAAAACAGATCGTTTCCAGTGAGGATACCATGCAGGATACTGACGCCGGCTGTTATGATTTCTGTATTGAAAGGACGAGCGACAAAGAGAGCATCGATGAGAGCAAAACACCCAATGGAGGAGGCTCCCGTGAATGAAGCAATTGCCTGGGAGTCAGTGCTCCACAGAGACTCCTCCGCCGATGACCGCCTCCGCTATGGTGTCACCACGACGGGAATCTATTGCCGTCCATCGTGCCCATCGCGGCGGCCAAAGCGCGATAATGTCGCTTTCTTCTCGTCTTCGGATGCCGCGGAGCGGGCGGGATTCCGCGCCTGCCAGCGCTGCCGTCCCAATCGTGCGAAATCGACCCACCCCGCAGTCGTGCGCGCGCGGGATTACATCGACAATCACATCTCCGATCTCGGCGATGAGCGCATTACGCTCGAGCTGCTTGGCGAGCAGGCGGGCCTCAGCCCGTATCACCTTCAGCGAAAATTCAAGGAGCTACTCGGACTCACTCCGGCCCAATACATTCGCGCGCGGAAGAGCGAGCGGCTCAAAGGCGAGCTCAAGCGCGGCGAGACCGTAAGCCGCGCTACCTTCGGCGCCGGCTATGGGTCGAGCAGCAGAGTCTACGGTGACTCGGACAAAAGACTCGGTATGACACCCGCGACGTACCGCCGCGGTGGCGCGGGAGCGCACATCGACTACGTGATTGCGACAACATCGCTCGGGACGCTGCTGGTCGGCGCAACCGATCGCGGTGTCTGCGCCGTTACACTCGGCGACAACGCGAAGGCGCTCGAGGCAGCACTTGGGCGCGAGTATCCGGCTGCCACGCGCACGCGCGTTGCGACTCCGTCGAGCACGCTAGGCATGTGGGTGGATGAAATCATTGAGGCGGTAGATAGCGATCGCGTGCGACTGGACATTCCGTTCGACATTCAGGCTTCGGCGTTTCAGTGGAAGGTCTGGCGCGAGCTGCAGAAGATTCCGTTTGGCGAAACGCGCTCATACAGCGAGATAGCAAATGCCATCGGAGCTCCGAAAGCAGTGCGCGCCGTGGCGAGCGCGTGCGCGAACAATCGAGCTGCCGTCGTCATCCCCTGCCATCGTGTTGTAAGACAGAGCGGTGCTCTCGGTGGATATCGATGGGGGCTCGAGCGCAAGCGGTTGCTGCTCGAGAAAGAGCGTGCCACGAGAGAGGAAGGCACGTCCTAGATAGATAAACGGCGCCCGTCTAAGTTCCCTTCATGGCAACATTCGGGAACGGGCGCCGCGTCGCGATAGTCGCGGGCGTGCGGACGCCATTTGCAAAGGCCGGAACAGCCTTCAAGTCGATTTCCGCGATCGAGCTTGGCAAGTTGTGCGTCGCGGAGTTGCTGCAACGTACGAATCTGGATGGAAAGGAAGTGCAGGCGCTGGTGTTCGGCACGGTGGTTCCGTCAGTGGTCGAGCCGAACATCGCGCGCGAGGTCTCACTGCTGCCGCTCTTACCAAAGGGTGTCCAGGCGTACACCGTGAGCAGAGCGTGCGCGTCGGCGAATCAGGCGATCACCGACGCCGCCGACCAGATCGCTCTCGGCCACCTCGATGTCGCGATCGCCGGCGGTTCGGAATCGCTCTCCAACATTCCGATTCTCCACTCGCAGAGGTTTGCCGAGACGCTCGTTCTGGCGTCGAAGGCCAAATCTCTGCCGGCGCGCCTCAGGATTCTCGCCCGTCTTCGTCCCAGGGATTTCATTCCAATCACGCCGGCGATCGCGGAGCCTACGACCGGCGAGACGATGGGACAGTCGGCGGAGAAGATGGCCAAGCTCAACGCCATTTCGCGCGAGGAACAGGATCATTTTGCTCTGCGCTCGCACCGTCTCGCATCCGCGGGCACCGCCGACGGGAGACTGACAGCCGAGATCATGCCGGTCTACGTACCCCCGAAGTTCGAGAGCGTGCTTACATCGGACAATGGCATTCGTGAGGACACGAGCTACGAACAGCTCGCGGCGCTCAAGCCTGTGTTCGACAGGAAATACGGATCAGTGACCGCCGGGAATTCCTCGCCGCTCACCGATGGTGGCGCGTGCGTCCTCCTCATGAACGAGGAAAGGGCGAAAGCGCTCGGCTATCCTACGCTCGGGCTGATAAGATCGTACGCCTACGCCGCGCTGGATCCGGGAGAGCAGCTTCTTCAAGCGCCGGTGCTGGCGGCGCCCGTCGCGCTCAAGCGGGCCGGGCTTACTTTGAAGGACATCGACCTGGTTGAGATGCACGAAGCGTTTGCCGCGCAGGTGTTGTCGAACCTCAAGGGATTCGAGTCGAAGTGGTGGGCGGAGCGAGCAGGTTTCTCGCAGCCGGTGGGTGAGGTGGACAGGGCCAGGCTCAACGTCATGGGTGGCTCGATCGCGATCGGCCATCCGTTCGGCGCGACCGGAGCACGAATCACGACCACGCTCCTGAACGAGCTGGCGCGCCGCAACGGACAGTTCGGGCTGATGACAGTGTGCGCGGCCGGCGGCATGGGCTTCGCCATGGTGGTGGAGAGAGCACAATGAGCTCGACTTCCGAAGTCACGATCGGGGGGCTCGTCGGCACCCGGTGGAAGCCGGCGCTATCGGTCGAGGTCACCGACGGTGTCGCGGTCATCACGTTCGATCTGCCGAACGAGCCGGTCAACAAACTGAACCGCGCGGTAAAGGACGAATTCGTCGCGCTGGTGAACCGCCTCGAGCGCGACACGACCATCAGCGCCGCGGTGTTCATAAGCGGCAAACCAGACGTGTGGATTGCCGGCGCCGACATTGAGGAGTTTCTTCAGCTGAAGACCGCGGCAGACGCCGAGCGGTTGAGCCGGGATGGCCAGGTGCTTCTCGATTCGATCGAGCGGCTTCGCCTGCCGATAGTTGCCGCCATCCACGGTGCGTGTCTCGGCGGAGGACTCGAGACCGCGCTCGCCTGCCGCTATCGCATTGCGACCGATCATCCAAAGACAACCCTCGGTCTTCCCGAGGTTCAGCTGGGGCTGATCCCCGGGGCGGGTGGCACGCAGCGGCTGCCGCGCAGAATCGGCCTCACGAACGCGCTGGACATGATTCTCACGGGCAAGCAGGTTCGCGCGAAAAAGGCGCT
>DASWBG010000108.1:0-13512 GCA_036390715.1 Gemmatimonadaceae bacterium | reverse complement strand
CCATCGCGTGCGGGACTGGGTCATGGAATACTGGGCTGTTCCGGACACCGGTGCGATCGTTGCGCTCTCGATTCCCGCAGATGGCCACATAGACTTCGATCTTGCAGCCCGACGGCCCGGCATTCCGCTAGTTCCCGGCGTTAAGATTCCTCCGCGTCCGCAATACGTCGTGCCGAGTCAGACGGGAGATGTGAACATTGTATATCGGCAGTGGCGCTTTTGAACCTGGCGGATTCTTATGGCTTACAAAGGCGTTGGACGACGAGTCCTCAAGTACGATATGAACGCGGTGGCCGAACACGGAGCGCGGGATGCGCTCGAGATCACACCCGAACCGCTAACAAGCCCCGTCGCAACAGCACTCGTGGCCGCTCTGAATGTGGAGCTCTTGGCTCTCTATCCTGAGCCTGGTGCAACCCACTTCCGTCTCGCCCGGGTGAAGTCGCTCCCGGCACCGGGTCGTACTCGAGACCGGCACGCGACAAACGGAAGGGGTTCACACCGTGGTCCCGCAGAACGTACGAGTTCTTCCGCGTCGGGGTCCTTGTAGCCCGCGCTGTTCAGTGACTCGATGAACTCCCGGTCCACACCGTGATCGCGACGTACGCGTAGGGCCCGCCGCTCTGTGGGACGCGGCTGCCGGCCTCTGCGATGCAGAATGCGACGAGCGCCGTCGCCACGGCGCACACGAAGTAGGCAAGCGGAGCTGCGGCACCCAGGCTTGCTGCCATGTGCGCGGGGAGCACGAAGATCGCCGCGCCGACGCTGATATTGAAGATGGCGGCAGAGCGAGCCCGCACGGCGATTACGCGCCGCAGGGCGGGGGGGAGCGGGTTCGGTCACACCGCCGCACCAATCAGCTCGGAGAACTTCTCGAGGTCGATATTGCCGCCGGAGACAATGGCGACGAGTGGCCCCGAACCCGCCTTGCCAGTGAGCGCAGCGGCGAGGGCGAGCGCGCCCGCCCCTTCCGCGATGACACGGGCCTTTTCCGCCATGAGACGCATGGCGCGCTTCACCTCATCGAGGGTCACCACGATGGATCCATCCACCACCGGCTGCATGCGCTGCCACATCCGCGGAAACACGCTCTTGCCGCCCGCGCCGTCGACGAACGTGGCTTTCCAGTCCGGGAATGCCTGCGCCGAGCCCTTGGCGAACGAGAGCGCGGCGGGCGCGGCGGTCTCCGGCTCGGCGCCCCACACTTTAATCTTCGGGCGCAACGCTTTCACGGCACTGGCCACGCCGGTGATCAGGCCGCCACCGCCGATCGCGGCAATGATGGCGACGGTGTCCGGCGCATCCTCGAGAATCTCGAGGCCCATCGTCGCGTGTCCCGTTATGAAGTTCTGATCGTCGAATGGATGGATGAACGTTCCTGAGACGCCGGGATACGCGCGGTCATCGAGCGCCTGCCAGGCGACGTCATACGGCACGAGCACGAGCTTCGCTCCCAACGCGCGCATGCGCTCGAGCTTGGCGGCGGGCGCCGTCTCTATCGCGACGACGGTGCACGGCACGCCCGCGGCCCGCGCGGCGTACGCGACACCCTGACCGGCATTGCCGGCGCTGATCGTCCAGACGCCGCGCCCCCGCTCGGCATCCGACAACAGCGCCACGGCGTTGGCGGCACCTCGCAGTTTGTAGGCGTTAATCGGTTGGAGGTTCTCGAGCTTGAGCCGCACGTCCGGGAATCCCGGCCCGAGCTCCAGGCGGACCAACGGTGTGCGAACGACGGTTCCAGCGATCCGCTTCCGGGCATCGCGGATCTCGCTCAACGCGACGGGACGGACCGGTTCAAGCGGGGTCGTCATCCCGCTTTGTGGTCCAGGACCAGCGCCGCGGCCGCCACGTCTTCGATCGCGACACCCACCGACTTGAACAGGGTGATCTCCTCGGCGGTGCGCCGGCCGGGATCCACGCCGGCTACGACCGCCCCGATCTCCGTCACCTCGCTCCGCGCCGCGATAACGTCGCCCGATTCGCGCAGCGCGGCCTCGCGCGAGTCGACGAAGACGCGGGCCGTGGTGACAAGATCGTCATCCAGTTCGCGCCAGTCGGGGCGGGTCGCGCCGATGGCGTTCACGTGGGCGCCTGGTGACAACCAACTCCCCCGCAGGATGGGCGTCGTCGCATTCGCGGCGACCACCACCACGTCCGCGCCGCGCACGGCGTCGGCAGCCGACGTCGCGGCCTTCACGCCATGCCGCTGGGCGAACGCTGGCGCGTTCCGGGGACTCCAGACGCGCACTTCGCTGAAGGATTGGACTAGGCGCAGCGCGGCGAGGTGACTCTTCGCCTGCACGCCGGATCCGAGAATCGCAAGCACCGACGCGTCCGTGCGGGCCAGCCGCTGGGTCGCCACTGCCGATGCTGCGGCGGTCCGCATCTCGGTGATGAGCCGGCCGTCCATCATGGCGAGCGGCTCCCCGGTCTCGGCCTTGAACAGCACGATGACGGCGTGGTGCGTGTGGATACCGACGTTCTTCGGGTAGAACGTGACGAGCTTGGCGCCGAGGGCGCCCGCGTACGCCGGCATGACGCCGAAGAAGCCTTGATGCGGAGCCACAGGAAGCACCGCGCGCACCGGTTGCACGACGCGGCCCGACGACAACGCCGCGAGCGCTTCGGCGATGACGGGAATCAAGTCCTGGTAGTGGAGCCGTTGTTCGACGGCCGGCTCGTCGAGGACGACGATGGCGCTCACGGCGCGCACAGTCGTTCCGGCCCTGGCCGAGCCGCGATAGTGCTGATTCCCTGACGGCTCAATAGCTGGTTGAAACGCGCCAAATCCCGCTGCAGGAATTGCCGCCACCGCCCGACAAGCTTGTTCAGATCGCTACAACTCGCGCGCGCCACCGCGAGCGCCGCCCGCGTCGGTGCGTGGTCGGCGTTGTCCTGCGCGGTCAGCTCGTTGCCGAACTCGCCGTTTAAGTCGACGAAGCTCCACGTCGCCGGTGGCGCATCCCATGGCTGACGCGCAGCGCCCAATGAATCGCCGGCAATGGAATCCAATGTCGCCAGGAGTGACTTCGCCGCTTTTCCGACCTCGGAGAGCGTGTCCTCAGGGGCGAGCTTCGCGATCGCGGCTCGCAGCGCCGCGACGGGTTTGAAGTCGGCCCAGGTCGACTCCACTCCGCCGTACAATCTCATCAGGAGCGCGTGTTGCGCGCCGAGCGCCGCCGGGGCGACGTGTACGCGAGGATCGCCGCGCACGGTGAGCGTCCGTGTGTACGATTTTCCGTCGACCGTGAGCCGAATGGTGTACACACCCGGCGTAACCAGCGGTCCTTCGGGCAACGCCGGTGTCGAGCCGGGATTGCCGTAGAAGGCGAAGGTGTGCGCGAACGCGGGCGGTGGGTCGTATCTCAGGTCCCACGTGGCACGATTCAGCCCGATGGTCACGGGCAGCGCTGTCGGCGGGGCGAGCCAGAAGCTTTCCATTGGGGGGCGCGCCGCTTCGCGCACCGGCGTCGGAGCAGCGCTCGTCAGCTGGCGCACGAGGTTGCCTCTCGCGTCGCGCACATCAATCGCGATGTCGGCCGACGGCTTGGTGCCGAGTGAATAGTAGGTGATGGCCCCCGTCGGCGGATTCAGTGCTTGCGGCTCCTCCTTGGGGAAGGGTGTGTTGTAGTCGACATTTCGCCGCACGCGAATCGCATCGCTCGGCTTGAACAGATGGGCTGGCTCGCTGGCCATTGTGGTGCCGAGCTGCCGCAGTGGCCCGATGTCGTCGAGCACCCAGATCCCGCGGCCGTAAGTGCCGATGATCAGATCGTTGTCATGAATCGCGATGTCGTTGACCATCGTGGTCGGCAGGTTCAGCATCAACGACTGCCAGTGATCGCCGTCGTCGAACGAGACATACACGCCGCTCTCGGTGCCGGCGAAGAGCAGGCCGCGTCGCTTGGGATCCGCTCGCACGACGTGCACGAACGCGCCGCTGGGCGACGCCGCCGGCAATCCGGCCATGATCTTCGTCCACGTTTTCCCGTAGTCGCGCGTGCGGTAGATGGAGGGGGCGTCGTCACCGCGATAATGCCCATCGAGACTGGCGTACGCCGTGCCCGCGTCGAAGCGGGACGCCTCAACCGACGGAAGCACCAGGCGCGGACCGATCACGGTGCCCGGAATCGTAACGTCGGTCCAGGTCTTCCCATGATCGCGAGTCACCTGGATGACGCCGTCGAGGGCACCGCTATAAATGACGCCGGGGGAGACGGTCGATACGGCGACGGACCAGATGGCCCGGAGGGGCAAGGTCGTATCACGGGCGGGCTCGTGTACTCCGGTGAGCGTTGGGACTCCCGGATGCGGGACGGTGAGATCGGGGCTCAGTTTCGACCACATCACGCCGCCGTCGGCCGTGGCCAGGAGGTACTGATAGCCGGCGAGCAGCTCGCGCCTCCCGTGCCATGTCGCAAAAACGATGGGAAGGTTCAGGGAGGCGCGGAGCTTGAGCGATGGATCCTGCTCCGGGCCGATATTGATCCACTCTTCACTGGGATAGGTGATCTTCGAAATACTGAGTCCGCTCGAGAAGACGACGTTGGGATCGCGCGGGTCAGGCAGGATCGTGCCCCACTCCCAACCCGGCACGGGCTTCCAGTCGATGGACGTGATCGCACCGAGGTTGCCTCGACTACGCGTGGCGATCGCGCCGGCGTCCTGCTGCGTTGCGTAGATCCAATAGGGGAAGGAGTTGTCCGTGGCGATGTGGTAGACCTGCTCCGTCGACTGGTTGTACCAGGAGCTCCACGTGTCGCCGCCATCGAGCGACACGATCGCCCCCTGGTCGTAGCCCATGAGGATACGCTTGCCGTCGGTGTGATCGATCCACATCACCTGCGGATCGTCGCCGCCGGGCGGGCCGCCCTTGAATCCAGTGAAGTTGTTGCCGCCGTCGGTGGACTTGTATGCCGTCACATTGACCGTGTACACGAGATCGGGATTCTTCGAGTCCACGTACACGCCGCTGTTGTAGCCGCCCTGGGCGTTGGCGATCCGTTTATCGTCGGCGGCCAACTGGCGCCACGAGGTGCCGCCGTCGTCGGAGCGATACAGTCCGAAATCGCCGATGAGATAGACGCGCTGCGCGTTGGTGCCGATCGCGACCGCGAGGGAGATCCGGCCGGCCAGACGCGGGAGCCCCCCGCCGGCAATCTCGCGCCACGTGAGACCGCCGTCCGTCGATTTGTAGAGACGCGTACGCGTCTGCGCCGTGTCCGGCTGGGGGCCGATGCCGGCCCCCGCGACGCGGTAACGGAACATCGACGCGGCGAAGATGACGTCAGGCGCGTCTGCCGCGCGGGCGAGCGTTCCGATGCCGGTCTTGTCGTCGATATACAGTGTCTTCACCCAGGTCGCCCCGCCGTCGGTCGAGCGGAAGACGCCTCGCGCGTCGCTCCGGGTCTGAAAGAAACCTCCCAGCGCTCCAACTAGGACTGTGTTCGGCTCGCGCGGGTGAACCAAAATGGACGAGATCTGCTGCGTGCTCTCCAAACCGATGTGACGCCAGTTGTGTCCGGCGTCGGAAGATTTGTACATCCCGTCGCCCATGCCGTCGAAATAGGAATTCAGGTCGCCGGTGCCGACGTAAATCACGTTTGGATCCGAGGGGGCCACCTCGACCGCCCCGATCGAGGAGACGCTCTTTATTGAATCGAAGATCGGATGCCACGTTTCTCCCGCACTTGTCGTCTTCCAGACGCCGCCGTTCGGAGTGCCGACGTAGAACACGCCCGGCTCTCCGATGACGCCTGACGCCGCCGAGATCCGTCCGCCGCGGAATGGGCCGACGTTGCGCCAGACAAGTGCGGAAAGGAGACGGGGATCGACAGGACTGGATCGCGGCGCTGGGGACTGTGTGAGGAGCGGCGCTGCGAGGAGGGCAGCGCAGAGCATCAGGAGGGATGGTGCGCGCATGGCCGAATCCGATGAGGGAGTCGGGCTCAATGTATCGCGCTAGGTGGATACCCGCACTCCACGCGTGATGACTGCCGACCGAACGCGGAAGACCTATTCGCTGGGAGGGTGCCTGATAATCCCCATGAACAGAATCGTCCCCGACAAATTCTCCCGCAGTGCGAAGAGGAACGGGCGGTTAACGAGGATAGGCTGCGGCCCGCAAGCGCGGGTCACTCCAATCCCCACCTCGGTCACTGCTGCGGCCGGGGCTGCGTGAGATTGGCATCGAACTGTGCTGTCCCGTCGCCTTTGAAGTAGATCGCATCGATGAGATACAGGCGCATGTAGTCGGGGATACTCTCGACACGGTTGCGCTCTATCGCCGCGCGGGATTCACTGAGATCCCGGCCTGCGGCGAATACTCGTTGTCGTCCGGGACGAGCGTTTGCCTGACAAAGGTGCTGTAGATCTTCGAGCGCCTTACGTCTCTAGTCGGCGCTGGCAGCGACCCACGGGTCGTCCGCCATCCACTCCTGATCCGGTGCGAAGAGAAACACCATGCCGCCATCTGCGAGCTCGGGAAGCACGCGCCGGGCACGTTCCTGTTCCATCGCGGGACAACCCTCACTCCGTCCGGCCCTGTTCCCCGTCACATAGGGCGCACCGTGAGCAACGACGCCCCTCGCGAGCGCGTTGTCGTTGAAGTTCGCGGACACGCCTTTCAAGCGTAGCCCGATGGAGCTGTACGACCGACCACCCGTGTGGCCATGGAAGTCGTAGGTATTCCCGGCGAGGTAGAGGCCGAGCGAGGTTGCTGCGCTGCCCGACGCATTCGAGAAGCGCGTCGGGATTCCGTATTGAGCTCGCGACGACCCGCGGCCGTGGGCGACCGCAAATGGACCTTCGATAATCGTGAGGGCCCGCATGTCGAAGACGTACCCGCGTGGCTCGGTACTCGGCAGGCCGTAATCGACGAAATACAAAAGTGGCTTTTTCACCTCGTCGGGATGCGCCGCGATGTAGGCGAAGTAGCTGCGGAAGGCTGACTCGAGTGCCTTCGGATGACTCAGGGGGCGCACTGCTGCCGCGAGGGCGCGAACAGCGGCGCTGCTCTTCGCCAGGAGGCCTCCCTTCGTTGTCTCGACGACCGAGATAGTTGTGCGATTCCCAGCCATTAGCGTTGCAGGCCCAAGGAGAGCCGAGCCGGGCGAATCGGCTCCAGGATTCAAGCGAGCTCCAACCAGGATCAAGGCGAAAGCGCCGATCAGTCCATTTTTCAGATCTTTGCCCAGTTCCACACTCGGCTCCTATCGATCAGCGGCGCCTCGGCGCCAGTACACATGACAGACTGCAGGAGGGGACTAGTCCACTCCTGCAAGGATTGCTTGGGGTCGTATTATTGGACTGCTAACGTATGAAGTTGGAAACTGTGACGCGAGCTTTTTTTTCGCGTCGGTTGAAACGTGCTTGCAGCCCAACTGGACGTTGACCCGAAAATCCCAGAATCTCAAACACCGCAGACGTGCTATCGTTTCCCTGCCGGGCTATTTTGTTCGACCTCGATGGGGTGCTCGTTGATTCCGCTGAGTGCGTAGAAAGAACTTGGCGAAACTGGGCGAACAATCATCGGTTGAACCCGGACCAGGTGATTGCATTCGCGCACGGACGACGTACGATCGAAACGGTTCGTTTGGTTGCACCCGGGCTCAACGCCGAGGCCGAGGTCGCGGAACTGGAGGCTGGTGAGGCGATGAAGACAGACGGCATCTATGAGATCGAATCGGCCCGAGACCTTATCGAGAGACTGCCCGCTGGGAGGTGGGCCGTCGTCACGTCTGGCATTCGCGCTGTGGCTGAATTCAGACTCCGACATACGCGGCTGCCAGTGCCCTCAGTGATGATCTGCGCCGATGAGATCGTCCGTGGAAAGCCTGATCCCGAGGGTTATCTCGTCGCGGCGGAACGGTTGAATGAGGCACCTGCCGATTGCATTGTGATTGAGGACGCCCCGTTAGGCATAGAGGCCGCGCGGGCAGCTGGCATGCGCGTCATTGCAATCGCCTCTACGTATCCACGAGAGCAGTTGACGGGAGCGGACGCGGTTGTAGAGCGTCTAGGCGATTTGAATGTGGTGAGTGACGGTCCGACGATCCGGATCGAGATTGCCGCGCGCGGGCGTTGAGTCGATGGCTCGCATCGTCGGTGCTGTGTGCGTGGTCGCTCTTGGCGCTTCCCTCGCGTGCACCGCCGATACGTCTCCTGTTGTGCCGACGCCTCCGAACACTACGTGGGTCCAGGTTTGGAGCGATGAGTTCGATGGGCCAGCGGGCGCCTCGATCGACACGACGAAATGGGGCTACCAAACAGCGGACGGGTGCAGCGATGGGATCTGCGGTTGGGGCAATAACGAGAAGGAATACTATACCAACGCATCCGAAAACATCGCGCTCAATGGACAAGGGCAATTGATGATCACCGCGCGGCGCGCTGCGACGGGGCTCACCTGTTACTACGGTCCTTGTCTTTACACGTCCGCCAAAATCACGACCCGAGGAAAAGTGTTGGCCCAGCCAGGCCGAGTGGAAGCGCGCATCAAACTACCCGCTGGACAGGGACTGTGGCCGGCGTTCTGGATGTTGGGGCATGGCTTTCCCGCTACGCCTTGGCCGGCGTGCGGAGAACTCGATATCATGGAGAACAGGGGAAGCCAGCCGGCTACGACCAGTTCGGCAATGCACGGCCCGGGCTACTTCGGGGCGACGCCGTTCGCTCACTCGAACACTCTCTCGAGTGGCGCCCTTGCGGACGACTTCCACACCTTCGCCGTCGAATGGGATTCGCTTGCGGTCCTTTTCTACGTCGACGGTTTCGGGCACTACGCGGTCACGCGAGGCGCGATCCAGCAATATGGTCCGTCGATACTCGACCAACCGTTCTTCCTGATTCTCAATCTGGCCGTCGGTGGGAATTTCGACGGAGATCCGAGATCAGATGCGATTTTCCCGGCGACGATGCTCGTCGACTACGTGCGCGTTTACGTGCGGCGGTGAGATGAGCAAGCGGGAAGCGCAATCAGGTTTCCGAAGGAGCTGAACGTGTCCAGGCTGCGCTTCAAAATCTCGATGTCGCTCGACGGTTTCGTTGCCGGCCCGAACCAGAGCGTGGAAAACCCGCTCGGGATTGGTGGCATGCGGCTGCACGAGTGGGCGTTCGAGCTCGCGATATTCCGCGACCAGCACGAAATGGAAGGTGGCGAGGTCAACGAGAGTACCGCGGTCGTGGAGGAGTCGCAGGCCAACATCGGAGCCACTGTGATGGGCCGCAACATGTTCGGCGGCCATCCCGGCCCCTGGGACCCGAGGAACCCGTGGAACGGCTGGTGGGGAGTGAACCCGCCATTCCATCACCCGGTATTCGTACTCACACGTTACAAGCGCGAGCCGCTCGAACTTGAAGGCGGAACGACATTCACGTTTGTCACCAACGGCATCGAGGCAGCGCTCGAACAGGCGCGCCGAGCGGCGCGCGGTAAGGATGTATCCCTTGCCGGCGGAGCGAAGGCGGCACAGCAGTACCTCGCCGCCAATCTCGTCGACGAGATGGAGATCAGCCTGGTGCCGACGCTCCTGGGCAGCGGCGAACGGCTTTTCGACGGCGTCGGCGACGACTTGCACGGGCTCCAGCTCGTACGGACGGTCGCTGCTCCGAACGTGACGCACCTCAAGTTCGCCAGGCGCTGAGCAGGCCTGCCGGGCTTTTCGGCCGCGGCGCGGTTCTTTCATTACGGCTTAGCATGATCACGGTCGCCATCATCGAGGACAATCGTCTAGTCCGCGAAGGCATGACTCACATGCTCAACGAGCTGCACGACGTTAAGGTCGTGCTCGCCGCAACCAGCCTCGAAGCAGAAATGTTGAGGGACAAGAAGCCGCAGGTGGTTCTTCTCGACGTTGGGTTACAGAACAGGAACTCCCTGCATCTGGCAGAGACCGTGAACAAGGAGATGGCGGATTCCCGGGTCATTGTCATGGACCTCCTCCCGGTTCACGAGGAAATCGCCGAGTTCGTGAATGCGGGCGTCGCCGGCTTCATCCTGAAAGATGCCACGTTCGAGGATTTCGTCGGGACCATCCGATCTGTGGCCGAAGGGGCGCGGGTACTGCCGCCTAAGATGACCGGCACTTTGTTCTCCCAGATTGCGCACGTAGCCGTTCGGCGAGGAGGCGCTGCGGCGCTCAAAGCAGTCCGGATGACGAAGCGGGAACGCGAGGTGATCGCTCTCATTGCGATTGGGTTGAGCAACAAGGAGATCGCGCAGCGCCTCAACATCGCCACCGACACCGTGAAGAGTCACGTCCGAAACGTGATGGAGAAGTTGGCGCTCCACTCGCGCTTACAGATAGCCGCCTACGCGCACAGCCAGGACGATTAGACGGCCCGTAGGTCGGGCGCGGCGGCGCCTGTCAAACGTTAGTCCATTAGTTAGTTCGCGCTCCTGTTGAGCCACCCTCGGCTCAGCCTGACGACACCGCCAAGGCTCAATCGGCACGCACCTACAGAGGGTCGGGCGTCCGTTTGTTAATAGGCCGGCCGTTGCGCCGCCTCCCCAAAAAGGAGTACCTCCTCTTTCACCCATTGGGGGGATACGTGAGGGAAATGACGTGCGCTAACATCAAAAGCATCTCGTCCAAGACCGAGCGTTGCGGATGAGAATCGGCGTTCACGTGTATCCGGTCAGGAGGAAGCTCGATGAAAAGCGTCATGCAAGGCCTCACAGTACGAGCGTTGGGTCAGCGCGCGCGCATCGCCCGAGTTATGGTGGCAGTCGCATTTGCCGGGCTCTTCGCGGCGGGGTGTAAGAGCACCAGCGAGCCCGGCCTCACCTCGACGATCACCATCTCGCCGACTTCGGTGACCCTTGCGCCCGGTGGCACGCAGCAGTTCACGGTGGTGGCCAAGAACGCCGACGGAGACATCCTCGCGATCCCGGACCCCATTTGGGCAGTAAGTGGCGGTGGCGGCACGATCACCAGTACGGGACTGTATACGGCGGGCACGACAGCCGGGACGTTTACAAACAGCGTGTCGGTAACCTGTAACGGAGTCACGGCCTCAGCAACGATCATCATAACACCCGGGCCGCTCACGACGATCACTGTCACGCCGAACCCGACGCTGCTCATCGGTGCGACGCAACAGTTCACGGCGGTGGGCCACGATGCGAATGGCAACGTCGTTGCGATCACGCCCGTCTGGTCGACAGTGAACCCGCCCGGCACCATCGTCGCCGCCTCGGGTCTCTTCACGGCGGGCAACACGACCGGTACGTTCCCCAACAGCGTCAGGGCAACGAGCGGCACGATCTTCGGTACGGCGACCGTGACCGTCATAGCATCGCCGCCCCCATCGGCCATAAATCTCGGGACGGCGTCAACCTACGGGATCCTGGCCGGCTCGACCGTCACGTGTGCTGGTGCCCCTGGCACAGTGAACGCCGACGTTGGTATCAGCCCGGGTGCCGCGCTCACCGGCTTCCCCCCGTGCACCATCTCGGGCAGCACTCATCTGGCTGACGCACCAGCGGCGCAGGCGCAGCTCGACCTCACTACGGCGTACAACACGTTGGCAGGCCTGCCGTGCGGGACTGTCGTCGGCACCGCCAACATTGGTGGAACGACGAGGCCAGCTGGTGTCTACTGCTCCGCGAGCTCAATCCTCGTCACCGGCGATCTGACACTGGATGGCGGGGGCGATCCGAACGCAGTCTTTGTCTTCCAGGCGGGCAGCACGATCACCACGGCTGGAAACATCATCCTTATTAATGGTGCGCAGGCCAAGAACGTGTACTGGCAGGTCGGCAGTTCGGCTACGATCGGCGGGGGGCCGGCAACATGGCGCGGCAACATCCTTGCCCTGACGACCATCACGCTGAACAACAACATTACGTTGATCGGACGCGCTCTGGCGCGGAACGGAGCAGTGACGATGGGCACAAGCGACACCATCACACTGCCATAGTGCAGCGAGAGCTGGGGCCGGACGATTGTCCGGCTCCAGCACCGCTCTGGCCACGAAGTGTTCAAGGAGTCACAAGTCAGTCCGGGCTGGATACCAGCTCAGCGAAGATCTGCCGGGCTCCACGCCAGGTAGATCTTCGGCCATGGAGCGCATCGATGGAGGGTCGAAAGATGCGACCAAGCAGATTCACTGAAGACCAGATCGTGCAGGCGCTCCGGCAAGTCAAAGCTGGAACGCCCGCCGTGCAGGTATGCCGTAAGTTGGGCATCACGGAGACCACGTTTTACCGTTGGCGCGGCAAGTACAATGGCGTGGGGGTAAGCGAGTCGCGCGAAGTGCTAGCGCTCCGGGACGAGAACCAGAAGCTCAAGCAGATCGTCGCGAATCTCCTACTCGACAAGGAGGGGTCGACGGACTTCCTTCGAAAAAAATAACGGCGTGAGGAAGAGCCGCTTCAGCGTACGTTGCAGCGGAAAGTCAGCCACGTATATTTGTCGCCGTCGCCGCGCCGCGTCGCCAGCGCGAACCTCGCCATCTCCCTCAGAAAGAGACTTCCGTGACCGCTGACGTCACCACCTTCGATGCGATCGTCGTGGGCTCGGGGATCTCCGGCGGATGGGCAGCCAAGGAGCTTTGCGAGAAGGGACTCAAGACGCTGGTCCTCGAGCGCGGGCGCAACGTAGTCCACATCAAGGACTACCCCACCATGAATCTCAATCCGTGGGAGCTCCCGCATCGCGGCGCGATGTCGCGCCAGCGGCTGAAAGAAAATCCGCTCATAAGCAAGGCCGCGGGTTACGGCGAAGATACCGCCCACTTCTTCGTGAAGGACCGTGATCACCCATATGTACAGGAAAAGCCCTTCGACTGGATCCGCGGCTACCAGGTCGGCGGCAAGTCGATCATCTGGGGGCGCGCCTGCCAGCGCTGGAGCAAATACGAATTCACCGCACCCGAGCGACAGGGTTACGGAATCAACTGGCCGATAGGTTACGAAGACGTCGCGCCATGGTACTCGCACGTCGAGAAATTCATCGGAGTGTGCGGCAATCGCGACGGACTCGAGGCAATGCCCGACGGCGAATATCTCCCGCCCTTCGACTTCAACTGCGTCGAAAAACACCTCAGCGACAGCGTGCGCGCGCACTACGGCAACCGCTACGTGGTGCAGGGCCGCTGGGCGCACCTCTCGAAGCCGAAGGAGATCCACCTCCAGCAGGGGCGCGGCACGTGTCAGGCGCGGAACCTCTGCATGCGCGGCTGTCCCTACGGCGGCTATTTCAGCTCGAACGCGTCCACTCTTCCCTGGGCTGCGAAAACCGGGAACCTCACGATCCGCCCCGACTCCGTCGTCCATTCCATCATTTACGACGAAGCAAAAGGAAAAGCGACGGGAGTACGCGTGATCGACGCCCACACGCACGCAATAACCGAATACCACTCGCGCATCGTCTTCGTGAACGCATCCGCGCTCAACACGACGCTCATCCTCCTCAACTCGACATCGAACCGCTTTCCGCACGGACTCGGCAACGACAGCGGGCTGCTCGGGAAGTACGTCTGCCACCACAACTACCACACCGGGGC
>DASWBG010000107.1:0-4420 GCA_036390715.1 Gemmatimonadaceae bacterium | reverse complement strand
GTGTTGGCGAGCAGGAAGAAATGATCCGGATCGAGATGATGCAGAATCGCCTCGTCCTTTGAGCGATCGAGATCGACGCGACGGACCGCGACAGTCACGACTTCCGCGCCCGACGCTTCGATCGCTTCGATCATCTGGGCGTTCGACGAATACTTGCCGGTGCCGACCATCAGGCGCGAGCGGAACTCGCGCCCCGCGATCACCAGTGGCTGGGGGTCGGTCAAAGTTGCGGTAGAAATCAGCTCGGCGTGCGCCATCGAGTACTCTCAGCCTCCACCGACGAAGTGCACGATCTCGAGTGAATCATCAGCAGCGAGCTCGAGCGACGCAAACGAGGAACGGTCGCGCAGAATGGTTCCATTGCGCTCGATCACGACGGTGCGCGCGTCGAGCTCCAGCGATGCGAGGAGGTCAGCCAGCGACCAACCGGCGGGCACCCGCTTCTCCGCTCCGTTCACAATGAGAAGGACCTCTTCACCAACAGCTTCCGTCACAAAACTCACCGACCTCTCTGTAGCCGCGCCCTGAAGGCTGACCAAACGGCGAAGCTCCGTCATACCTGTGAAAGATAGCGGCTCGCGGCGAGTTCGGGATTCTCGTCGTTCCAGATTCCGCGAATGGCGGCGACCCCGTGCGCGCCCCGATGGACGAGCGAGCGGACGTGCTCGGGGCGGATCCCGCCGATCGCGATCACCGGAAAGCTCACCGCCGCAACGACATCGTTGATGAAGCTGCTCTCACGACGGGGCAGACCAGGATGGGATGGCGTCTCGAATACGTGCCCGGCGACGCACCAATCCGCCCCCGCCTGCTCGGCGTCACGCGCCTCGTCCGGCGAATGGACGCTCGCGCCGATCCGGAGCGCCGGTGCGATCAATTGCACGTCGGGCACGGCGATGGACTTGTGCGTAAGCTGAACTCCCTGGACCCCGCAGGCGAGCGCAATGTCCACGCGGTCGTTGACGATGCACCAGCATTTGGTCTGCTCGTGCAGCTCGAGCAGCGCGAGAGTGAGCCCATACAGAGTCGGCGAATCCAGCAGCTGGGAGCGGATGTGAATCGCTCCCTTGTCGCCGAGCACGCGCATGATACCCATCGCTTTCCGGAGGAAGCCGGGGCGAAGCATGATCTCGTCGTTGGTGACGGCGTGAACGGTCGGCAGCTCCTCGATGGGTGCCTTTACCGGAACACTGCTCACACCCCGTACCTGTCGCCGACAATAGTGCCGCGCCCGCGTGTCCACTCGTGCGCCAGCATTCGGCTCTTTCCCTCGGGCTGTACCCCGCTGATGCGTAGTGCGTCGAGTCCGCACGCGATCACCAGCTCGCCGGTCGTTTTCAGGACCTCTCCCGGCTTGCCCTTTATGCCGTCCATCACCCTCGGGCCGAACAACTTGACATCACCCTTGGGCGTCGTTGTAAACGCGCCCGGCTTCGGATCGGAAGAGCGAATGAGTCGCGAAATCTCGAGCGCGCTGTCCTTCCAGTTGATGCGCGATGACTCTCGCGTCACCTTCGACGCGTAAGTCGCCCGCGAATCATCCTGGGGTTTCTCCTTTGCTTTGCCCAGCGAGACAAGCGTCATCGCCTCGACTAGAGTGAGTGCCCCCAGCTCCGACAGACGTATCTGAAGCTCACCATACGTCTCGTCCTCGAAGATCGGCGTGTCGGCCTGAAGAAGTATGGGACCCGCATCGAGGGCCGAGACTACTCTCATGACGGTCACGCCCGTCTGGGTCAGGCCCTGGCGAATCGCCGCCTGGATCGGTGCCGCGCCACGGAGCGCCGGTAATAGCGACGCGTGGATATTGAGCGTTCCCAGCTTCGGAAGGTCGATGATCTTCTGGGGCAGGATGTGTCCGTAGGCGACGACGACCGAGATGTCCGGCTTGACGCCGCTGAGCTTCTCGAACAGCTCTGGGTCACGCGCGTTCTTCGGCTGAAACAGCGGAATCTCTTCGTCGATGGCGATCTGCTTAACCGGCGAGGGAATTATCTCGCGTGATCTGCCTTGCGGTTTGTCAGGCTGCGTGACGACACCGACGACTTCGAATCCTTCCCCGACCAGCGCGCGTAAAGCTGGTGCGGCGAACTCCGGGGTTCCCCAGAATGCGACGCGCACCTACATCTCCGTCTCGCGATGGTGCTCGCCCTTCACTTCGGTGCGGACCCTCCTGATATGGCCTGGATATTTTGCTTTCGTCTTCTCCCACGACGCCAAGGCGGCCTTGCGCTTCAAGGGGCTCAGATAATCGATGAACAACTTCCCATCGAGGTGATCAATCTCGTGCTGGAGGCAGCGCCCAAGCAGGTCGGAACCGGTGGCCTCGTACTGATTTCCGTTCTCGTCGATCGCTCGAATCGTCACCGTGAACTGCCGCTCGACATCGCCGTAGATGTCTGGAATGGAGAGGCAACCTTCTTCCGCCTTTTCCTTCCTGATGCCCTGGGTTGAGATGATCCTGGGATTGATGAGGGTGAACTTGCTGCCCTCGACATCGACGACCGCCACTCTCTCATTGCGTCCCACCTGTGGTGCGGCGAGGCCGATGCCCTCGGCGGCATACATTGTCTCGAACATGCTGGCGATGAGCTTGCGCAACTCGTCCGTGACCTCGATGACCTCCGTTGTCGGCTTGCGAAGAACCGGGTCGCCAAGGACCCGTATGTCGAGGATACTCACCCGGCGCTCACGTTGGAGGCCGATGCGGGCCTGTTGATTTTCGCGATGCGTCCACGCTCGATGATGACGCGAGTCTCGCCCGACTTGATAGTGACGCGATCGTCCATGCCGTCGGACTTGTCGTCGCCGCCCTTCTCCTTGATGAACACCACTTCGCCGACGAGGCCGCCGTTGGTGACGATCTCATCGCCCTTCTTGAGGTTGCGCACCAGCTCGTCGTGCTTCTTGCGCTGAGTCGCCTGCGGCCGAATGAGAATGAAGTAGAAGATCGCGAAGATCGCTCCATACATGAAAATGGAGCCGAGAATTGGATTGCTTGCCATATGTGAAAATCGGGAATGGTTGCGAGTGGTTCCTAGACGGTGAGTGGTGACGTCGTGCGGTAGCGCGCCAGCCAATCGCGCGACCAACGCTCGAGATCGCCTTTCAGTATCGACTGCCGCGCCGAGCGCGCGAGCGACAGCAGGAAATGTACATTGTGAAGGGAGAGGAGGCGGAGCCCGAGTATCTCGTCCGAGACGAAAAGGTGGCGGAGGTAGGCCCTGGTGAATCTCGTGCAGGCGGAGCAGTCGCAATCGGGGTCGAGCGGCCTGGGATCAGTGCGAAATTCGGTGCGCTTGATGTTTAACCGGCCGTCTCTCGTGAAGACTGCTCCGTTCCTCCCCATCCGGGTCGGCGCCACGCAATCGAACAGGTCCACTCCTCGGCGAATCGCTTCGATGAGGTCCTCGGGGAAGCCAACGCCCATCAGGTAGCGGGGATGCGTTTTTGGAAGGGCGTCGTCCACGACCTCGATCATCTCGTACATCGCGTCCTTCTCCTCACCGACTGACAGACCTCCCACGCCGAAGCCTGCCCAGTCATGCATCGATCGTATGGCGTCCGCTGCTTCTCGACGCAGGTGCGCGTGGATTCCGCCCTGCACGATGGGAAAGAGCGCCTGGTGATTTCTCGGATTGTCGGCGGGAAACCCTTCACGGGGGGGATCTTCGAGCGGCTGGGTCTGCTCCAGGCGTTGCACTTCGGCCAGACACCGCGCCAGCCAACGGATGCTTCTCTCGCTCGCGTCTCGTGCCGACGCTTCGTCGGATTGCCCGGGGATGACGTGATCGAACTGCATGATGACGTCGGCCCCGAGGTTGCGCTCGATCTGCATCACGATCTCGGGCGTGAAGAATCGCCGGGATCCGTCGATGTGGGACTGGAACTCGACGCCTTCCTCATCGATGGTCCTGAGACCTTCCAGCGAGAAAACCTGGAATCCACCCGAGTCGGTAAGGATCGGGCCGTCCCACTGCATGAAGCGGTGGAGTCCACCCATTTCCCGGACGACGTCATCGCCAGGCCGCAGGTGCAGGTGGTACGCGTTCCCGAGGATCATCGAAGCTCCCATCCGCAGGAGATCCTCGGGGTCGAGAGCCTTTACCGTGGCCAGAGTCCCGACCGGCATGAACGCCGGCGTCTCGACCGCGCCGTGGGGAGTCGAAAAAACGCCGGCCCGTGCGGCGCCGGCGGTGCCCTCGATCTGGAAAGCGAAGCTCATCGTTCCTGAAGCTAATATCGCTCCGGCGCTCCTTGCGCGTGCTGCGATAAACTTGCGGACTGCAACTGATGACGACCGGCCGGGGGCCGTCGGCGGGTCGGCTATTGGCTGCGCGCGGGCTCCCCTTAATTTCAGGCAGACCTCTCACCGCACACTGACATGCCGACTCCAGCTGATATCAACGCATCGACGACA
>DASWBG010000106.1:0-1994 GCA_036390715.1 Gemmatimonadaceae bacterium | reverse complement strand
GTTCCCGTTCGGAGTGATCGGGAAAATGCCTGCCAGCAGTAGAATCGCATATCGCAGCATCGTGCGCTCCTGGTCGCGAGGGAGTGATCCGTCGCCGCTAACGATGCGCGTTTCGAGCCAGCCAAGAAAGGTTCAGCCCCCCTCCTTCTCCCATCTCCACACCAACCCATCTTCGGGATCGATCACCTCGCCAATGCGACGAAAACCGCACTTGGTCAGGACCCGAGTCGAGGCGTTCGGTTCTGGACGTGTGTGTGCCCGAACCACGCGAACCTTGCCCCTGCGGAAGGCGTAATCGGTCAGCGCTTGTGCGGCCTCTGTCGCGTAGCCCTTGCCCTGATATTCGGGAGCAACGCCGTACGCGATCTCAACCACGCCGTCCGCGTCCGGAGGTCCTTTGAAGCCACACGTCCCAACGACGGCGTCGCTGTCCAGATGCACAAGGGAAAAACCGAGCGTCCACGAATCTGCGGGCGTGAAGAGGCGGAGCCGTTCGAGCCAGTCGGCTGACAACTCCGCCTTCTCGGGCGGTGTCATCGCAGCGATCATCGCATGGACTTCCTCGACCGTCTGCGGAACGAGCTTCAGGCTTTTTGTCTGCTGCGGTTTACGGTCATCCTCCGACATAAATCCTGAGGGACACCGGGCCGATTTCCTTTCCGTCAGCTTCAGCGGTCCACGTAATTGTTTGCCATTGAGATTTCCCCACTCTCGGCGCAACGAGCCGTACCCGTACCGGGAGGTCATCGTGCGCAGCAGCAGTGAAATCGCTCATGGGCCAGGGATGAGAGTGCTGCGCTGAAGTACTGTCCACGCTCCAGCCCGGCGGAAGCTGCGTTCTCAAATGGAAGGTGACAGTCTTGTCGGTTGGGTTGTGGAGCAGCAGCATCACGGGGAAATGCTCTCCGCCTCCGACACCGAGTTCTGGCGCGAGAAGCCCGGGCATGACCTCGAGATTGTGCGCCGGATAGAACCGCCTGTAGAACGCCCATCCTTCGCCCAGCTCCATCGACAAGCCCGCAGGATCCTCGGGCGGCCGATATCCGCGCACGGGTGCGAATGGGATCGGTCGCGATCCAACTCCGGCCATGATGTCACCGGTGACCGCGCCGCCCGTCAGAGACTTGGCGAGCACGAACGGGAGTGGCTGTTCGAAGTCGTGCAGACTGTTCGTCGCGAGAGCCTTTGCCGGTTCGTCCCCGTACTGGGTGCGATGGAACGACAGCTCCTTTGCCGCGAGGCGCGCGTAGGAGACATGCTGTGAGGGCGACACCGCGGTCATCGAATACTCCGGACCTTTGCCTTTTACGAAATCGAAGTGCGACGCATCAGTATAGTAGAAGAGCTTTTTCGGCTGCCACACGCGCAGCCCTTCCATAAGGTTGCCGTACCACAGGTGATCCTCTGGCGCTGCGACCTGTTCGGGAAACCAGGTTGGATCGCCGGCGAGGTCGAACGCCTCCGTGGCAATTACGCCGGCGGCCTGATGGTCCTCATGGTTCTCGCCCACGACCGTAGCGGGCAACATCGTGATCACAACTTCCGGACGCGTAAGTCTTATGAAGCGCACCGCCTCGCCGAGTGAGCTGCCGTGGTTCGACGTCTCGAGTGAGCGGAGAACGTCCGAGACATCCTGCGCCCACGTGTCCGGCGCGCGAAGGAACCAGACATTGGTGACGCCGATCGAGGCGAGCGCCTGCCGCGTTTCTGTCTCGCGGATCTCAGCCAATGAACGGGCCTGCTCGTAACCGACGAGGTTCTGGCCCGCATCGCCGCGGGTAGTGACAACAACCGCCACCCGTCGGTGCTCGTCGAGAACGGCTTTGGCGAGGTAGCCCGCGATCGTCGACTCGTCATCAGGATGTGGCGCGATGACGAGGATGTCGGCCTTGAATCTTTCGTCGGGTGGCGGATTTGTCGGCGGTAGTTGCGAGTTGGCAGCGAGTGGAAGAGTCATCACCGCAACGCAATTGACCAGTGCCAAACGACGGGGG
>DASWBG010000105.1:0-6128 GCA_036390715.1 Gemmatimonadaceae bacterium | reverse complement strand
GTCGCGTACGAGATCGCGATGAATCGGCGGAAAGAGCGCGATGAGCCATTCCCGATACACTCCCGGCTGGAGCGCGAGATAGATGCTCATCACACCCACCGCGAAACAGTCGATCATGACAGCCACCAACGACAGCACGCGCGGCAGAACCAGTTGCGCCTGATCAGACAGCTGGCTGTAGACCGCGCCGATCAGTGGATGCTCACCCGGTTTCCAGACGTCGCGCATCGCGGGGAAGCGCGCGACGAAATGATCGATGCCCGTTTCCCACGTCTCGATGTACTTGGGCATCACGACGATCAGTGCCCGCGTCTGCTCCACGACCGGGGGCAGCAGAATCGCGAACAGTGTCAGCAGAGCGCCCGCAGTCCCAACCACTGAGATGAAAAACGCCAGCTTCGGCGGGGAGTGAAGCTTTTCGACGAGAAGGTCTCTCACCGCACCGAGGTACAGCGAAATGATGATCGCTATGAACAGGAGGAGAAAGACGTCGGCGGTCGCTCCCAGCATCCAGAGGAGCAAAAACGTCAGAATTACGCCGGCGAGAATCGGCGCAACTCTGACGCTTGGTGCGGCGGGGCTAGCCAAAGCTATTTCTTCTCGTCGTGGATCTCTTCGATCTCGATGTCTTCAGTTTCCGCGTGCTGGCCGGCTCCGAGCGCCTTGTTGCTTGCCACGGTGCCGGCGGGAAGCACGCCCATCTTCTGCTTCAGCTGGATGAGCAGCATCTCGGCCGACTGGTTGCCGCCCGCGGCCTCGAGGCGCTTGAAGTCTTTCGCGAGCTTGTCGCCCGAGAATTCCTCGTCGATCTCCGCACTCGCTCTGATCTTTCGCTCGTTCGAGTCGATTTTTTCTTCCATGCGTGCAAATGCCTCGAATGCGGACTTCTCGGAGATGTGCGACATCGTCTCGTTGATGCGCTTCTGCGCGTCGGCCCGGCGCTGCTTGGCAAGAAGGAGGTTCTTCTTGCGGTTGGCCTCTTCGATGTTGTCGTTGAGGCCCCGCAGCGATTCCTTGAGGCGGTCGGTCTCCTGCTTGTGCGCCTGCCAGGTGAGATTCAGCTGATCGCCGCGCGACATGTGCTCGCTGCGGCGAATGAGCGCCTGCTTGGCGAGCTCGTCCTGATTCTGCTGGACCGCGAGCATCGCCCTCCGCTCCCAGTCTTCGGCCTCCTTGATCTCCTGCCTGGTCTGGTCGTGCAGGCGCTTCTCGTCGGCGATCGCGGCAGCAACCTGCTGCTTCGCTTTGACGAGCTGCGAGCGCATGTCGAGGATGATCTGGTTCAGCATCTTCTCGGGCTGCTCGAATTCCGAGATGACCGCGTTGACGTTGGACCTAAACAGCATCGCGATACGATCGAAAATATTCATAAGACGGTTGATGGGTTTTTAAACTGCAACTGAAAAAGAACGGGATCCGAGATCTGAGAAGCACAGATCTGAGGGTTTAGTCACTGCGCGACGACCTTACTACTGATCCTCCTATCCGTAGGCGAGTGCAGTGGCTCTCACTCCACGGGAGTCGGTCGGCGCGGCTGTGACTAGAATCTGGTATCTATGCCTCTCAGATCTCGGATCCCGTTCTTTTCCCAAATTAAGCGTTCCTACCACAGTTCCGCGAAAGTACAACTTTACCCCCCGCTTAACTAGCGGATTCTACCCGTCCGCCCTCTTGATCTGGTACAATCTCTCCTTCGCCAGCCTCCGTCCGGTGGGCGTCGCCGCCAACCCTCCCCCGGCCGTCTCTCGGTACCGGACATCCATCTCCCGCCCGATCTCGCCCATCACGTCGATCACTTCGTCCACCGGAATGGCGAAGGTGATTCCGGCCAGCGCCATCTCGATTCCAGCAAGCGCAATCGCGGAACCCGTCGCGTTCCTGAAGACGCAGGGCAATTCGACGAGCCCGCCCAACGGATCGCAAACGAGTCCCAGCGTCCCTTGCATCGTGAGCGCCACCGCGTGCCCCACCTGCGACGGCGTTCCGCCCAGCATTTCGGTGGCGGCGCCGGCCGCCATTCCCGCCGCCGCGCCGGTCTCCGCCTGACAACCGCCTTCGGCGCCCGAGAGAGATGCTCGCTCCGCCACCACCGCTCCAATCAGTCCCGCCGTCGCCAGTCCATCGACGACTCTCTCGTCCGAAACCGACTTCGCCTTCGCGAGGCCCGTGAGAATCGCCGGCAGAACTCCCGCTCCACCAGCTGTTGGCGCGGCGACGATGACCCCCATCGCCGCATTCACTTCCTGCACCGCCAGCGCCCGAGTGAGGATGTCGCGAAATGGAGTCTGCGCCAGCGGACCCTTGGCACTTGTCCGCAGCTTCGCGGCGTCGCCACCAACGAGTCCTGACGCCGAGTACAGATCACCGACCAGCCCCTTCTCGATCGCGCTTCGCATCACATCAAGCGCCCGTTGCAGCGCCGCGCGAATCTCTTCGACCGGACGTCCCTGGTCGCGCGATTCAGCGGCAAGCGCAACCTGCGCCAGCGACTTCTTGTCCCGTTCAGCATCCTTGATCGCATCAGCGAGGGCTTTGTACACTTAGCCTCCGCTGACTTTGGGGAGCCGGCGCGTCCACCGAACCCAGTCGAGCGCGCGCAGCTCCTCGCCGGCTTTCTTGTCGGGCTCCTCGTCGCATTCGATCATCATGAATGCGTCGCCACCCCTTTCCTTTCTCGACAGCCTCAGCGTAGCAATGTTGATGTCGTGCTCGGCCAGAATCCCCGTGATTTTGGCGATCGAGCCCTTCCTATCCTCAGCTACGAGAACAATCGTGTGTAAGTTTCCGGTGACCTCGACGGGGAACCCATCGATCTCCTGGACCAGGATTCGCCCGGCCCCCAGGGATGAACCGAGCATGGTGGCCTTCTGGCCATTTAGCTCGAGGTTGATGCGAACGGTGTTGGGGTGCGCGGCGTCCGCGATCGTGACCTTTTCGAACTTGTAGTCCAGGCCCTCGCGCTCGGCGATCTGGAGAGCGTCGCGGAGTCGCTCATCGTCGGGGCGGAAGCCAAGCAGTCCGCCCACCAGCGCCTTGTCGGTGCCGTGTCCTTCACCGGTACGCGCAAAGGAGCCGTGCAGCTGAAGGACTCCGCTCTGGGGAGTCCCACCTATTAGTCCGCGCGCGAGCAGTCCGAGCCGGCACGCACCGGCGGTGTGCGAGGAGGAGGGGCCCACCATCACCGGGCCGATTATGTCCAGCAGGGATACCATGCTTGAAAATACGGTGCGGGGGGGCGTTCGGGGGACTGCCCGACTGGACACTGCAACAGAACTGGTGCCAGACGTCAGTTGCGTAGTTCCGAGTGACTTGTTCACTACGCCCGACTTATCCCAGCGACATTAAATGACCCAGGCAGTTACCTGTGCTTCAATCACCGGTAGAAAAGTCAGGGCGTAGTGAACTGTCGACTGGCATCTGCGCCACTGACTGCTGGCACCCGTTCAGTTGCAGTTAAACAGTTAAGCGGGGGCGATCAGCGGGCAGCGGGCAGCAGCGTCTTGCTGTTTTGCCCGCCCTTGAGCGCCACCCTTTCTCTTCCGGAAGCCCGTTCGCGTCTGAGCATAGCCCGCAGGTACTGGCCCGTGTAAGAGGTCGCGACATCAGCGACGTCCTCCGGTGTCCCAGCGGCCACGACATCGCCGCCGCGAAGTCCTCCCTCCGGACCCAGATCGATGATCCAGTCGGCGGTCTTGATGACGTCGAGGTTGTGCTCAATGACGAGCACGGTGTTGCCACGATCAACGAGACGGTGCAGCACGCTCATCAGCATACGCACATCCTCGAAATGGAGTCCCGTCGTCGGCTCGTCCAGGATGTAGAAAGTTCTACCCGTATCGCGCTTCGACAGCTCGGCGGCCAGCTTGACTCGCTGCGCCTCTCCGCCCGAGAGAGTTGTCGCAGACTGTCCGAGATGGATATAGCCGAGCCCGACATCGAAGAGAGTCTGGAGCTTCTGGCGGACGCGCGGCTGGTTCTCGAAGAAAGCGAGGGCGTCTTCCACGGTCTGCTCGAGCACGTCCGCGATGCTGAGACCGCGGAAACGAACTTCCAGAGTCTCGCGGTTGTAGCGCTTTCCCTTGCAGACGTCGCATGGAACGTAGACGTCGGGGAGAAAGTGCATCTCGATCTTGACGAGACCATCTCCTTCGCACGCCTCGCACCGTCCGCCCTTCACATTGAACGAGAACCTTCCGGGCCCGTAGCCGCGGATCTTCGCTTCGGGCAGCTCCGCGAACAGCTCGCGGATGGGCGTGAACAATCCCGTGTAGGTGGCGGGATTCGAGCGCGGTGTGCGACCGATCGGGCTCTGGTCGATGTCGATGACTTTGTCGAGGTGCTGGAACCCGGTGATGCGCGTGTGCGCGCCGGGAATCACCCTGGCGCGATAGAAGTGTCTCGCCATTGCGCGGTGCAGGATGTCCTCGATGAGCGTGGATTTCCCGCTGCCCGACACGCCAGTGACCGCGACGAAAAGGCCCAACGGAATATCAACATCGAGGCTGCGCAGGTTGTGCTCGCGCGCGCCCTCGATGCGAATCACCTTGGTGCGATCCATCCGCCGACGCACCTCGGGGATCGGAATCTCCAGCTCGCCCCGGAGATAGCGCCCCGTGATCGAATCCTTGTTGGCCCGAACCTCGTCAACCGTTCCTTCGGCGATGACGAGCCCGCCATGCTTTCCCGCGCCTGGCCCGAGATCGATCAGGTGATCGGCCGCCTGCATTGTCTCCTCATCGTGCTCGACGACTATGACGGTGTTGCCGAGGTCGCGGAGCTGGCGAAGTGTGTTCAGGAGCCGAGCGTTGTCGCGCTGGTGCAGGCCGATCGATGGCTCGTCGAGGATGTAGAGCACTCCGACGAGGCGGGAGCCGATCTGTGTGGCGAGCCGGATGCGTTGCGCCTCGCCGCCCGAGAGGGACTCGGCGGAGCGACCGAGTGTCAGGTACTCGAGTCCGACGTCGTTGAGGAAACGAAGGCGCTCGCGCACTTCCTTGAGAATCGGCGCCGCGATCTCGGGGTCGAGGCCGGGCTTACCGTTGCCACGCACCGGAACGTTCTCGAAAAACGTCAGCGCATCCGTGATCGACAGTTGAACCAGATCGCCGACGTTTTTTCCGGCCAGCGTTACAGCCAGGGACTCCGGCTTGAGTCTGCGTCCGCCGCAGGTAGTGCACGCGCTGGCCTGCATGAACTCCTCGAGCTCGAGGCGGATCGAATCGGACTCGGTCTCGTCGTACCGGCGCTGGATATTTGAGATGATCCCTTCCCAATGCGCGCCGGAGCTGTCGGCCTTCTTTCCGCTTTTCCCGCCTGTACCATAGAGAAGCTTCTCCCTCACTTCTGGATTCAGCTGTCCCCACGGCTTGTTCAGATCGAATCCAAACTGTTTGGCGAGTCCGGGCAGAATCACCTTCTTGAGATATCCGTCGGGCTCGCCCCAGGGGAGGATGACGCCCTCGAGGATGCTGATGCTCGCGTCGCCGAGCATGAGCTGCTCGCTCACTTCGCGGCGGGAGCCGAGTCCCCCGCACGCGGGACAGGCGCCGAAGGGCGAGTTGAACGAGAAGTGGCGCGGCTCGAGCTCGGCGAGCGAGATGCCGCACTCGGCGCAGCCGTACTTCTCGGAGAAAAGGTGTACGCTCTTCTCGTCGGCGCGCTGAATTTCGACCAGCCCTTCGGCGAGCTTGAGCGCCGTCTCGACGGAATCGGTGAGGCGGCCGCGGTCTTCACCGCGCACCACGAGCCGGTCAACGACGACGGAAATGTTGTGATTCATCCGCCGGTTCAGCTTCGGCGGATTGGCGACCTCGACGAGGTCGCCATCGACGATAGCGCGCACGAAGCCCTGCTTGCGGGCGGCGTCGAACAGCTCGCGGAACTCGCCCTTCCTGCCGCGGACGAGGGGAGCGAGAACCTCGATGCGGGTTCCTTCGGGCCAGGTCAGGATAGCGTCGGCGATCTGTCCGGCGCTTTGCCGCTCGACGGCGCGTCCGCAATTGGGGCAGTGCGGAGTTCCGGCGCGGGCGTAGAGGAGCCGGAGGTAGTCGTATATCTCCGTCACGGTGCCGACGGTCGAACGCGGATTGTGTCCGGCGGATTTCTGCTCGATCGAAATGGCTGGTGAG
>DASWBG010000104.1:0-2862 GCA_036390715.1 Gemmatimonadaceae bacterium | reverse complement strand
CTGCCCTGCAGCCAGCTCACCATTCTGATCGTTCCCGCGTCCACGTTGCGAAGAAACGATGAAACGATGAGAGGAATTACTCCAAGCACGCCGACAAGGACGGCGGCGACGATGATCAGTGTTTCAGTCATGAGAGGTTGTTTCCTTTAGTAACGGTCGGCGTCGTGGGACTCGGTCTCACCGAGACCGATGCGCGACACCGTACAACGATTGCGGGCATCATCCACATCTTCTATACGGACGATATCCCCCGCCCGGATTCGAACTCCGGCTTTCCGCTCCTCGTTCAGCTGAGTACCTAGAACCTGCACTACTTCCCCACCGAGCTCCAGCGAAATCAGTCCATTGCCGTTGGCGTCGAATCCCGTCACGGCCCGCCCCTCTGACATGAGCGCCGACCCGAGAGTCTGCGCTGGCTGGGATTCGAAGCGGAAGAGTGAGTTGAAGATCGGGCGCACCACTACGCTCTCGAAGGCGAAGCCGCCGGCTAGCGCGATCGGAAGCGCGAGAAACGGTCCGACCAGCCGCTCGACAATCAGTCCGGTGGCACCGAACCCCACCAGCACGTTGAACAAGACGCGCGGTGACAGCCACGACCAGACATGAGACGTCCAGCCATCCGGATGCGCATTGGGCTCGTGCGTATGAACCGTCATGCGCCCCCCGTCCTTCACTTGCGGAATGTGAGCGACATCGTGGGCGTGCCCTGCCGATCCCGATCCATGCGCGATACCATGCGATGGATGGATCGAGTGGCCGTGTGGCGCTCCAATGCTATGCGATGCACCGGTGCCATGGATCTCGTGGCCGCTCGTGTCGTGGCCGTGATGCCCGCCGCTGTGGCTGCTCGTAAAGCCGAGGAACGCCATTGCGGCCATGCCGGCGGCGCCGAGTACCAGGCAGAAGATGTAGAGATCCATTGCTCCAAGGCCGTCTGAGACGCTTCGATTGGCTACCTGGAATTTATCGCACTACTATACTGCTATGTTGCTCCCGCGATACGCCATTCTGCTGGGTGTCTCGGCATTGTCATGCCTGGCGTGCCATCCGAAGATTCCCGACGTTGGCCCGGTGGAACAGCCTTCAGGGGAGATTTCGATCCAGGTAGTAAACCGCAACCGGATCGACGTCATGGTATACGTCGCCCATGACGGCATAAGGAATCGCCTGGGTCTCGCGACAGCGTCCACAACCACTCAGTTCACGCTACCGTTGCGGACTCTCGGTGCAGGTCACGAGTATCGCCTGATAGGCGACCCTCTCGGTGTGCGCATCGTGATCACCACCGAGACATTGTTCGGGCAGCCTGGTGATGAGGTGACCTGGCAATTAGAGGATAGCTTCGCGCGATCAACCGTCGTCGTGCACTGACTGCGTACCGCGGACCGCCTCCCGTTGCCCGTTGTCCCTCACGGGAAGAGACTGGCTACCGCGGTCCGCCTCCGGTGCCCGGGGTTCCACCAGGAGATGTGGCACCCCCCGCACCGCCGAAAGCGTGCTTGATCGCCACCATAGCGATGGTTGTAGCAGCCGCGAAGAGCGTGGTGCGCGCCCGCGAAAAGCGCCGCTCCATTACCGTCGACACGAGCACGTGCGGGATGTACACCGGCTCGCCCCTCCAGTCGCTTTCCAATCCGTCGCGTCGATGGATTCCAGAAACCGATACGATGTAGCGAGAGGCAGAGTCGGCGACCAGCTTGCCATCGACGGCTTCGATCCCGACACCGACTTGCGGCGCGAGAATGACGGCCCCGGAATCAGTGATCGAAAGCTGAAGCTGATGCCCGGTGAGGTTCGATGTCGCCGGCTCGTAGTAGCCATAACATCCGGATGCGCCAAAACCGGCGAGCGCGGCGAGCGCGGCGATGATGCGAAATCTTGAGTGACGCATTGTTGGAAAGAGGCACGAAGAAGCGAGGAGTCAGGGCCGGACCCTTTGGACCTGACCCCTCAATTCTTCAATGTTGCGCTAGCAAGAAGCTGGATCGTTAGCGTTGCGGCCCGTGATCAGAGTGGGTCCCGGATCTGCGGGCGTGTTCGGGTTCGTCTGCTGCTCCGTGCTGCCATAAGGGAGTCTGCCTGGAACCACCGAACGGCCGAGCGCCGGCGTCAATGTCGGCAAACAGGTCCGCTTGTAGTCGTTCCAGGCCTCGATGTTCTGGAAGAGTGAGATGTACTTCTCCGTCATGATGTCCGTGAGTGTCGGCGCCGCGATCACTGACTTTCCATAGCGCGATCGCACGTTATTCAACGCGAGCGCCGCGTTCGGAATGTCTGCGCCCCGGAACGCGGTCTCCGCGAGAATCAGCTGAGTCTCGTCGTAAGTAATGATTGGCTGGCCGAAAGTCGGGACGTTCCGGTTCGAGTTCGCGATCGGCGATGGGTCGCCGCCAACCGTCAGCTGCGTTGCCACATCGTAGCCGCCGTAACCACCGGTCGTATTCTTTCCGAAATAGTCGGGAAGGCGCGGATCACTCTGAGCTTGCATGATCTGAACCAACCGTGCGCCCGCCACCAGGTCCTGCCCAAAGGACGTGAGCTGGAACTGGAGCCACATATTCCTTTCGGAAGTCGCTTCCGAATGGACTGTCTTCCAGTCATTGGCAGGTGCGCTTATTCCAGCCAACGCTTCAGTGCGAGCCAGAGCGTACTGACCGGCGCGCGCCTCGGCCAAATGGAGATAGATCCGCGCCCTCAGGGTATGCGCGGCCTGAATCCATTTGACCTTGTCACCACTATAAACGAGGTCATACTGGCCCGGGCCGCTGCCGGTCCCGTTAAGGTCGGCGATGGCCTGGTTCAGCAGCGTCAGCAGATCGTCGTAGACCTGGAGCTGCGGATCGAAATGGGGCTCAGTGGAGA
>DASWBG010000103.1:0-6597 GCA_036390715.1 Gemmatimonadaceae bacterium | reverse complement strand
GTAGCTTCCTCGCAGTACTTATCGAAAGCTCGAGTAAGATCCTTCGCGATGTCGTCGGCGCTACGGCCTTCGATCTGATGCCGCTCGAGCATGTAGACGAGCTCGCCATCTTTCAGCAGTGCGATCTGGGGTGAGCTCGGCCCGTAGCCCGTGAAATAGCTTCTCGCTCTCTGTACCGCCTCAACATCCTGGCCGGCGAACACGGTCGTGAGATCGTCGGGCCTCGTGCCATGCTGGATCGCCTTGGCAACCGCGGGGCGCGCATTGCGAGCCGCGCATCCACAGACCGAATTGACTACGACTAGTGTGGTGCCCTGCGCGTCCTTCAGCTTCGCGTCGACTTCCTGGGCGGTGCGCATCTCCTCGACGCCAATCTGCGTGAGCTCCTGGCGCATTGGACTGACGAATCGTTCGTCGTACATCCTCATACCTCTCTTCTATTAACGGGTGGTTGACGAATAATAATGGAAGTGCGGACAACAAAATCGAAATAAGACCTGAAAGAACTGCAACTGCGCTCTTCTCGCAAATGGTTTTACCTGGCGTATGACACCCACCGCGCCATCTCCTTCATCGTGGGTCTCTTACCGTACATTAGCAACCCGACCCTGTAGATCCGCGACGCGAGCCAAAGGGCGGCGGCGCAGCCGAGCGCCAGAAAGCCCAGGCTCGCCGCCAGCTCGAGCGGCGGCACCCCCGTAACAGCCATGCGGATGGGCATGATGATCGGCGACGAGATCGGGACGAGCGACAGGACTCGCGCTGTGGTTCCGGTCGGATTCAACAACACCGGCTGAATGAACACGCCGGTGCTGACGATTAGTATCATGAGTGGACTCGCCGCCTGCCTTGCCTCGCTCTCGCTGTTCACCGACGAGCCAACCGCGGCATAGAGCGACGAATAGAAAATGAAGCCAAGCAGAAAGAACAGCAGGAACAGCACGCCGGCTGCAAGACTGATGTCAGGCAAAGAAAAATTCATCGTCGGCGCGCCGAGCTTCTCCATGATCGGTGCTCTGAGCTTGAGCAGGACGTAAGTCGTCGCGATCCAGAGTATCTGCTGCGTCAGCCCGACCGCACCGACGCCGAGGACCTTTCCAGCGAGGAGCGTGTCGGTCGGAACGCTCGACATCACGACTTCGGCAACGCGGGTCGTCTTCTCTTCGAGCACGCCGCTCATGATCGTCTGCCCGTAAATCACGATCGACAGGTAGAGCAGGAATCCGATCGAGAAGCCGAAAAGTACGCTCGCCATGCCCGAACCCGCCCGGCCGCGCTCGGTAATACGCTCGGTGGTGAAGTCGAGGGGAATGAAGGTGATCTCCTTCATCTTCTCGTTGTCGAGCCCGACCTTTTGCAGGCGTGTCGCGAGTATGGTCTGTCGGATTGCGTTTTTGATCTGCGTCATGTCGGCGATAGACGTCGCGTTCGTTCCTGCGTAGCGCGCGGACTCTCCGGCGAGTGTCTGCTGGTCCACGACGACGTAACCCGTCCTCTCCTTGCGCATTACCTCCCGCGTCGCGGTGCTCTCGGCCTTCGTCAGGTCACTCGGCGCAACGAGCATGACGGTCGGCATTCTGCCAGCAACCGTGGTGTCACCGGCAATGTTCACCGCCAGACGATGACCGAATCCCGTGTCCGTGGCATCGAGGATGGTTGTGTTATAAACATCGCTCGTCGCTTTGCTTTTCGACGCCATCCATGCCGGCACGATGATGATCGCGGCGAAGAAAATCGGCCCGAAGAACGTTGCGATCAGAAACCACTTCGATCGCACACGCTCGAGGTACTCACGCTTGATGATCGCCCAGAGCTTAGCCATGTCCGGTCATCCTTCCTCGACGCCGCCCGCCCACTCGCCCGCTCCGGGCGCGCGGGCATCCGCGCCGACTTTCTTGAGGAATATCTCGAGAAGCGACGGCTGGATCATCTCGAATCTCTGAACGGCTGCCCCCGATTCAACGATCCGACGAAGCAGCACCTGGGGATCAGCGCCGGGCGCCAGCTCGATCTCGAAAAAACGATTGGAATCGTCTGCTCGCTTCACGAGAGAGCTATCGCGCAGGATCGACGCGATCCCTGCCATTCCATCACCATCGAGCGCGAGGGCAATGTTCCGTTGCCCGTGCTCCTCTTTGACGCCAGTCACGGTTCCGTCGAGCACCTTTTCGCCCCGCGCGATGATGCAGACTGAATCACACAGCCGTTCGGCGTTGTCCATAAGGTGGGTGCTGAAGATCACCGTCTTCCCACGCTTCTTGAGCTCGACGACGGTGTCCTTCAGCGCCTGAGCGTTGATCGGATCCAGTCCGCTGAACGGCTCGTCGAGGATTACGAGATCGGGATCGTGCAGCAGCGTCCCGATGAATTGGACCTTCTGCTGCATACCGCGCGAGAGCTCGTCGATCTTGGAGAGTCCCCAGTCCTTCTCCGGGGTCTTGAGCGACAGGCGCTCGAGCCATTCGTCGATCCGGCGATCCGCGTCCTTGCCCTTCACGCCCTTCAGCTCGGCCAGAAATTTCAGAACGCGGCGCACCTGCATCTTCCGATACAAACCACGCTCTTCCGGCAGATAACCAAGGCGCTCGGTGATCTTCGGATCATTCGACGGACGCCCGAAGATGTGGATCATCCCGGAGTCGGGTGCGATGATGTTGAGGATCATCCGAATGGTGGTCGTCTTTCCAGCACCATTCGGGCCGAGTAGTCCATACACGCTTCCAGTCGGCACGCGCAGCGTCAAATCGCGCACCGCCGTGTGCTCTGCGTAGCGCTTGGTGACGTTGACTATGTCGATGGCGTATTCGGTCATGTAGCTTCGCTGAGGAGATGTCCGGGCAGGAACAAGAATATACGGCGAAAATGAATGCCTGTTTCAGAGACGTTGATAGTTGCGATTCTGTTTTTTGTGGGTGCGGGGCTCTATGCATCGGTCGGCCACGGCGGCGCCTCCAGTTATCTGGCGGTGATGGGCCTCTTCAACTTTGCGCCGAGCGTCATGAAGCCGACGGCACTCGCCTTGAACATCCTGGTTGCGGGTGTGGCGACCTTCAAGTTCTATCGTGCAGGCCTGTTCTCGTGGCGCCTTTTCTGGCCGTTCGCGGCTGTATCGATTCCGGCCGCGTTCGTGGGTGGTGCGACGACATTGCCGGCGCAGTGGTACAAGATCCTGGTTGGAGTGGTGCTGCTCTATGCAGCCGTGTGGATGTTCCGTTCGGCGCTGATGCCGCTGGCCAAGGAAGCGCACTTTCCTCCACTCTGGGCTGCGGTACTCGCGGGCCTGGCAATTGGGTTTTTATCGGGACTCACCGGGGTTGGTGGTGGAATATTCCTGAGCCCGCTGCTTCTCTATATGGGCTGGGCCGAGACGCGTGCGACGTCGGGCATCGCCGCTCCATTCATACTCGTGAACTCGATTGCCGGATTGCTCGGACATTTCTCGAGCATCGCGCAACTGCCCCCAAATATTCCGGTTTGGGGCGTCGCCGCTGTACTCGGTGGATGGATCGGCGCGAGCTATGGAAGCAAACGCGCGCCTGCGCCGGTGTTGAGGCAGCTGCTCTCTTTGGTGCTCATCGTCGCCGGCGTGAAGCTGATTTTCTACTGAGGAAGATTGTTCAATGCCACAATCAACGGTCGTCATCGTCGGCGGGGGCGCATCGGGCCTGTCAGCGGCCGGCGCCCTTCAACGGCGTGGAATAAAGGCGGTCATTCTCGAGGAAGATCAGGAGCTAGGCGGCACCTGGGCACGAAGATACGATCGCCTCCATCTCCATACGGTGCGTGGATTCTCAGCGCTCGCTCACTATTCCATTCCTCGCCGCTATCCGAAGTATCTCTCGCGGGAGGAATTCATCTCCTACCTCGGTGAGTACGCGAAGCACTTCGATCTGGAGGTTGTGACTGGCTGCCCCGTCCGCAAAATCCGAACGGAGTCGGCGTCGCCATCATCGTGGGTAGCCGCGACCCCTACAAGCGATTGGCGCTGTCGCGTCATCGTAATTGCCACCGGGCAGTATCGCATTCCGATTCTGCCGGAATGGGACGGACGCGACAAATATCGGGGTGATCTTGTGCACTCCTCGCACTACAGGACCGCATTGCCGTACGCTGGGAAACGTGTGCTCGTCGTCGGCGCCGGCAACAGCGGCACCGAGATCGCCACTGATCTTGCCGAGAATGGAGCTGCGTTCGTGGCTCTCAGCGTACGGACTCCACCGCCCATCGTTCCGCGCGATCCATTCGGTATGCCGGTGCAACGAACGGGAATTCTTCTGAACTTCCTGCCGGCCGCGATCGCTGACAGGCTTGGACGACTGACCGCCCGGTTTGTGCTGGGAGATCTCACTCGTTATGGTCTCCAGACACCGCAGTGGGGGCCATTCTCGGCCCGACGGGTCCCCGTCATAGACGTCGGATTCGTAAAGGCCCTGAAGCAGAATCTGGTGCAAATCCGACCCGCGCTCGCGCGCCTGACAACTACAGGGGCTGTCTTCGCCGACGGCAGCGCGGAGTCCTTTGACGCCATCATCGCTGCAACAGGATTCAGCACAGGATTGAACGAGCTTCTCGAGACGAAGGACGTACTCAACGATTCTGAAGAGCCATTCGATCAGTCCGGAGAACCCACCAGTCGTCCCGGGATCTTTTTCATGGGATTCACGCACAGCTTGCGCGGTCACCTGTTCGAGGCGAACCTCGCCTCACGACGACTCGCCAGGAATGTGGAACGGTATCTTCAGCACACGGGTTGATCTCTGGCTCAGGAGTGATCGATGACATTTGATTATAGGCTCGCGGCGCGCAATTGCGGTCAGCTCGCCAGGAAAGAGCGATTTACTGAAAACTATTGGCTGCTGAGAGCGCCGGTGTTACGCTAACGCCATGAAGAAACTGTTTTACGTTGGCGTCTGCCTGCTCGTTCTGTTCGAAGTGGTGAACGTGTATTTCATCATGCCGATGCCGGGTAGTCAGCGCATGGCAAGCATCGACCTCGCCTATCTGCTGTATAAGTGGCGGTGGCTGTTCCGAGCAATTTTCGCGCTGATGATTGTTGCGGGAGCACCTTCCGCTTGGCGCGCTCCCGGCCGGCAAAGGTTCGCTGTACCGGTGCTGTTATTCTTTGCGGCGGTGGTCGCTTATGCGATCAATTTCCAAATGGTCGCCGATCGCATGTTCATTGCGCCAAAGTCGGTCGTCATGCTGCCGGCCGATCGAAATAAGGTGGACACTGCGCGCCTTGTCGTCGGCGTCGAAATCGAAGGAGAAGCTCGCGCGTTCCCTGTGCAGTTCATCGGCTACCACCACCAGGTGCGCGACATGGTGGCGGGCAAGCCGGTAATGGTGAGCTATTGCACGGTCTGCCGAACGGGCCGCGTGTTCAGTCCGGTCGTAGACGGACATATAGAGACGTTTCGACTTGTCGGGATGGATCACTTCAACGCGATGTTCGAGGACGCGACCACCCATAGCTGGTGGCGCCAGGCCAACGGCGAGGCAATCGCTGGACCAAGCAAGGGCAAGGCGCTGACCGAGCTCCCGAGTCGTCAGGTCAGATTGTCAGAGTGGCTGAGGGAGCATCCGAGATCGCTCATCATGCAGCCCGACTCGGCGCTCGCGACGAACTACTCCAAGGACTTCGACTACGAGACAGGCAAGAGTCGTAAGGCGCTCACCGGTACCGACACGGTTTCCTGGCACGACAAGGCCTGGGTTGTGGGAATCACGGTGAATGGGCAGAGCAAGGCGTACGACTGGAATCGCCTTCGCCGTGAAGGCGTCGTGAATGATGTCCTTGGCGGAAAGCCGATCGTACTCGCCCTCGCGTCGGACAAGATCAGCTTTTGCGCTTTCGTACGCCCCAGCGCGACGACGAGCTTTGCCGTTCGACACGATTCGCTCGTCGCCGGCGCCGTCACTTATGCTTTCAATGGCCAGGGCGAGAATGGCGCACTCGAGGCGGTTAACGCTTCTCAGGAATTCTGGCACAGCTGGAGAACGTTTCAGCCGGCCACAATGAAGTACTGATCAGCGGCCTGACTAGCGCGTCGGGGAACGTCTACCGACGCGTCGAGCAACAGTCTGTGCCGCCTGGCGGGCAGCTGATGTTCGTGCCGGTGGACGGGACGAAGAGCTGACATACCACTTGCTGCCGAGCGCGACGAGGTCCAGCGGATTCACGGTGATGGCTCCATAACGCGCTGCCCAGTGCAAGTGCGGGCCAGTAACGCGTCCCGTATTTCCCACCAGCCCGATTTCCTGTCCCCGCTTCACGGTGTCGCCAACCGCGACGAGCGTCTTGCTCAGGTGAAAGTACGCCGTGACGACTCCCGCGCCGTGATCGATGTAGATCACATTACCCGCCAGAAAGAAATTGTCGACGAGCGCGACAACGCCACGATTAGCTGCGCGTACCGGCTCCCCTACAGCACCCCTGAAGTCCACGCCGAGATGGCGGGTGGTGAGCGCGCCGTTGAATAGACGGCCTGATCCAAATTCGCTCGTGATCACCGATGTTCGCGGCTTGAGAAAAGAGGTAGTCCACATTGGCGGCCTGTCGTGTGCCTGCCGTCCGATCTCACGGGCGCGCTCATTCTC
>DASWBG010000102.1:0-4512 GCA_036390715.1 Gemmatimonadaceae bacterium | reverse complement strand
GGCGGGACTCTCGGAGTACTTGTGGAAGCTGGAGCAGCCGGCGCACGCCGTGGCGAACGCATTCTTCGTGGGCGCGATTAATCGCGTCGGCTTCGAGAAGCCGTGGAACATCGGCGAGTTTTACGGGCAGAGCTACTTCTGTGATCCGCGTGGACAATTTCTGGCGCAGGCGTCGCGAGACCGCGACGAGCTGATCACGGCGGATCTCGATCTCGACAAGATCCGCGAGGTCCGGAATGTCTGGCAGTTCTACAGGGACAGGCGGCCGGAGACGTACGGCGGACTGTGCAAGCTATAGGACTGCAACTGAAAACAGCACTGCCAATCACGACTACCGGCAGCCTTGTGCGGACCGGCTCTGGGCTGCGTGCTGGCTGTTCCTCGGCGGCGATTATGGACAGTGGGCGCAGGAAAGCGATCACGGTCGTCGCACGTCCCCTGCGCCAGCTCGCGGGCACCAAAACAGCCCGCCCGCAGCCATCGGCCGGCACGCCGACAGCACCCGGCCGGTAGTCTTCAGTTGCAGTTAGTCAGAAGCTAGATTCGCGCAATGGGTTCTGATTTCGATATCGACAAGGACATCCGTCGCGCTTCGACGCTGCCCGCTCGCGTGTACTCGGACCCCGAGTACTTCGAGCTCCAGAAGGATCGTGTCTTTGTACGTAGCTGGCAGTGGGCTGGCGATGCCGCGCGCATAAAGGCACCCGGACGCGTCGCGCCGTTTACGCTTCTCGACGGATGTCTGAACGAGCCGCTCGTCCTCACCTCCGATGACGAGGGGACGGTGCGCTGCCTGTCGAACGTCTGCACCCACCGCGGCGCGATCGTGGTCGAAGGCGAGGGGCACGCGCGATCGCTTCGTTGCAGGTACCACGGACGCAAATACGCGCTCGACGGCAAGTTCGTGTCGATGCCGGAATTCGACACGACCGTCGGCTTTCCATCGGAGAAGGACAATCTTCCTCAGCTGCCGCTGGAACGCTTCGGTCCGCTGCTGTTCAGCGGGCTCGCTCCGGAGATGCCGTTCGACGAATGGATCGCCCCGGTGCGCGAGCGTGTGTCGTTCATGCCGCTCGACGAGTTCGTGCGCGACAGCGCGACTTCGCAGGACTACCTGATCAATGCCAACTGGGCGCTGTACTGCGACAATTATCTGGAGGAGTTCCACATTCCGTACGTGCACGCGGGATTGGCGGAGAAGCTCGACTACTCCGGCTATCGTACCGAACGGTACCGCTATGGCAATCTCCAATTGGGAATTGCAAAGCCGGGAGAGCCGGCGTTCGATCTGCCCAAAGGACATCCCAATGCGAGCGAGCGGGTCGGCGCATTCTATTTCTGGCTGTTCCCGAACATCATGTTCAACTTCTATCCGTGGGGACTGTCGCTCAACGTCGTCACCCCACTTTCGGCGGGACGCACGAAGGTTGCGTTTCATTCTTACGTCTGGAATTCCGCCCTTCGCGAGAGTGGCGTCGGCGCCGGGTTGCATCGCGTGGAGATGGAAGATGAAGAGGTAGTAGAGTCGGTGCAGCGTGGAGTACGATCGCGTCTCTACGATCGTGGCAGGTATTCCGAGCGCCGCGAGGTCGGGACGCACCATTTTCACGAGCTGCTCGCCGACTTCATGGGAAGACCACCCGCCACAAACGGCTCGTCGCGACTGACGCCTCGCGTGTGACGTCGCCCGCGGAGGCGCGGGATTCGGCGAGCTCCCCCGCCGCTCGGCCGGTGCGAAGCCTTCTCACCGTACTGGGAATCGTATTCGGACTCTCGGTAATCATCGGCAACACGGTAGGCTCGGGAATCCTTCGCACGCCGGGAGAAATCGCGCGGCACCTGCCGAGCGTCGCGCTCTTTCTCAGCGTTTGGATGTTGGGAGCAGTCTACGCCGGGCTCGGCGCCAATACCCTGGCCGAGCTGGGGACGATGATGCCGGAATCGGGCGGATTTACGGTGTTCGTCCGGCGCGGGATGGGTCCGTATGCGGGATTCGTCATCGGCTGGAGCGACTGGCTATCTACCTGTAGCAGCGCCGCACTGGCCGCGATCGTAATCGGCGAGTACAGTGCGCTGCTCTTCGGGTGGAAGACGGGCCTCGCTTCGACGATTGGATCAGCGGTCATAATCACTTTCGCTGTGCTACAGTGGATCGGCGTCAAATCGGGAAGCAGAGCGCAGATGATCACGGCGATCGCCAAAACTGGGGCGTTCGTCGTTCTCATCGCTGCATGCTTTGTGTGGGGCCGCGGATTCATTGTGCAGACCAACGATACAGCGCGTGCCGCTGTGCCCCACGGATTTGCTCTCGTAACGGCACTCGTTCTCTCGATGCAAGCGGTGATATTCACCTACGACGGCTACTATGCGGTCACCTACTTCTCGGGCGAGGTGCGGAATCCAGCGCGGGAGATCCCACGCAGCATTTTCGGAGGCGTGATTGCAGTTGGACTTCTCTACGTTCTGGTGAATCTCGCCTTTCTATACGTGCTGCCATTGTCCAGAATGGCCGGAGATCCACTCGTTGCCGGCTCAGCGGCCCGGGAAGTATTTGGAGAGAAGGGCGACACGGTCCTGCGCTCGATCATGATCATCTCTCTCCTGAGCGCGGTCAACGCGTTTCAGCTCATGGCTTCGCGCGTTCTGTACAGGCTCGGTGCACAGGGCTTTCTCCCGTCGGGAGAGTATGTCAATCGGGGCGGGACGCCTTCCGTCGGCTTGTTGCTTAGCACGATCGTCGTGCTGGCGCTGGTGATCACGGGAACCTTCGAGTTCGTGCTTGCCATCACAGCGTTCTTCTTTGTGGCGAACTACACGCTCACGTTCGCCAGCTTGCTAATCCTTCGGAAGAAAGAGCCCGACGCCCCGCGGCCGTACAAGGCGAAAGGTCATCCGTGGACGACCGGCGGGGTGTTCGTTCTGTCAATTGCCTTCCTTATTGGTGCGGTCGCGGCCGACACACGAAACAGCGTATACTCGCTCGTGCTGCTGGCGTTGAGCTGGCCCCTCTTTCTTCTGATGCGACCCAAGCCCTCGGCCGCTTCATAGCACTCGACGTGGGGATGACGCTCCGGTTCTCCCGGCGACGATGGGCTCGGAGAGCATCGAAACCGTCAGGGTAAAGTATGGAAGCTGTCATACAGTTCTCGCTCGGTGCAGGATGAGCAGTCCTATGTAAACAATCGCGAATATAAGCCTGGAAATGGTCGAACCATCGGGCTACTCAGTCGTCCTGTTAATGAGATTGCGAATCGGCCCGATTCCCGCCTACTCAGTCGCCTCTGTTCCTCCCGCTGAAGCCCTCTCCATGAGAGAGAGACAAGCCCCCCGAAATGGCGACCCTGATGCAACTACCAAGGACAATTCCGTGTTGATAGCTCAAACGCGTTTTACGGCGGCGACAGGTTGGATCGACACAAATCCTGCAGCGGCCCCGCTGGCCTCGGCACAACTCGTGATTTTCTTTGGTGCACGGGGAACACTCGCCGATCGCGGTGTCCATGACGCACTGCGAAGAAAGCACCCCGAAGCGCACCTGCTGGGCTGCACCACGGCGGGAGAGATCTGCGGTACGACTGTCTCAGATGATAGCGTAGTCGCAACGGCGATTCGATTCGAGCATACATCCATCCGTGCTGCTTATCGCCCGCTGGCCGATGCCAGCAACAGCAAGGCGGTAGGCGAGCAGCTCGCGCGCGATCTTACTGGTAAAGACCTGGTTCACGTGTTCGTTCTCGCCGAAGGCTTGAAGGTCAACGGATCGGAGCTGGTGAAGGGCCTTCGACAAGGGCTGCCGAGTGGTGTCGCCGTAACTGGCGGCCTGGCGGGAGACGGGGCAAAGTTCGAGAAGACAGTCGTGTGTCTGGACGGACAGGTAAACGACAGTGCGGTAGCCGCGATCGGGTTCTATGGCGATCGCCTACGCATCGGCTATGGGTCGCTGGGTGGCTGGGATCCGTTCGGACCGGATAGACTGATCACACGCGCGGTGGGCAACGTCCTCTACGAGCTCGATGGAAGCTCGGCGCTCGAGCTTTATAAGACCTACCTCGGCTCCCACACCGCCGATCTGCCTGCGAGCGGGCTCCTCTTTCCATTGAGTCTTCGTGGCGAGAACGGCGAGCAGCGAGTGGTTCGCACAATACTCGGTGTTGACGAGCAGGCGCAAAGCCTGACCTTCGCTGGTGACATCCCCGAGGGTGGGTACGCGCAGCTTATGCGGGCGAACTTCGATCGGTTGATCGACGGCGCGGAGGACGCGGCAACCGCCTGCTATGAAGTCGTCGGAAATCAAGCTCCCGATCTGGCGATTCTGATCAGCTGTGTCGGACGAAAGCTCGTGCTCAATCAGCGCACGGAGGAGGAGGTTGAGAGTGTGCGCAACGTGCTCGGCGAATCGACAGTGCTGAGCGGCTTCTACTCGTACGGTGAGATCGCGCCCCTCAGCTCATCTACGAAATGCGAACTGCACAATCAGACCATGACGATCACCACTTTCACGGAACGCTGAAA
>DASWBG010000101.1:0-5243 GCA_036390715.1 Gemmatimonadaceae bacterium | reverse complement strand
GAATCAGGGGCCGATTGAGCCGGGAGTCGGGAGCCGGAGAAGACCAGAGCGCTAGTGATGACCGCGATGCGGAGGATACAGTTTCGCATTGGAACCCGGAAGAGCAGCTGGCATGACGACGTTCCGGAAAGGAAGATCACCCCCGTCATCTTCGCAGCCCATACGTATTGATACGTAGGATGACAGTCACCCACGAAGGGACAGCTGAATCTGCTCGAAGATCGGTGGCGCGAAGCGGAAGAGATCGCCAGTTTCTTGGCATGTTGGTCCCCCGCCCGTTCCCCTGCCGAAATGAGTGAGAGACTTGCCGAAATCAAAGGCCGCACCAGCTAAGAAGCCGCGCAGCTCGAAACCATCAAGACCGTCCGATTCGCTCGCCAAGCGATCGGCGCCATCTGATTTGCCACCGGAAAAATTCCGCGCGATTGGCCATTCGCTCGTCGATAGTATCGCGGATTTTCTGGAAGATCTGCCCGACGTGCCTACGGCATCGCCCCTGCTGCCCGACGCAATGCGGGCCAGGCTCGGCAAACGAGAGATGCCCGAGAATGGCGCCGACATCGCGCCCATCCTCGATAAGTTCAGCCGGCTTTTCTTCGAGCACTCTACCCACAACGGCAGTCCGCGCTTCTTCGGCTACATCACCTCGTCAGCGGCACCGATCGGCGCGCTGGCAGATCTTCTCGCGGCTTCTGTCAATCCCAATTGCGGTGCGTGGGCTCTCTCACCTATAGCGACCGAAATCGAGAATGAATCCATCCGCTGGCTCGCGCAGTTCATGGGACTGCCGGGCAAGTGGGACGGTGTGCTGATGAGCGGCGGGAACATGGCGAACATCGTCGGCTTCTTCGTCGCGCGGAGAGCGAAGGCGACGTGGGACATTCGCACGAAGGGCGTCGCTGATCCCGAGAGCCGTCGCCTCGTTCTTTACGGGTCGGCCGAGATGCATACGTGGATCAACAAGGCGGCCGACATGGCCGGTCTGGGCACAGCGGCGGTTCGCTGGATCGCGACCGACGACCAGCTTCGCATGCGCCCCGAGGAGTTACGCAAGCAAATCGCAGCGGATCGCGCCGCTGGTCTTCAGCCTTTTCTTGTCGTGGGGACAGGCGGTACAGTCGGCACAGGCGTGATCGACCCGCTTCCCGAGATTGCGAAGATCTGCAAGGAGTTTGATCTCTGGTTTCACGTCGACGGCGCGTACGGGGCGCCCGCTGTTGCGCTCGACGACGCGAGCGCGGATCTCAAAGGACTCCGTCTGGCCGACTCGATCGCGATCGATCCGCACAAATGGCTGTACAGCTCGATCGAAGCGGGATGTCTGCTGACGCGCCACCCCGACGCGCTGCGCGATGCATTCGCCTTCAAGCCTTCGTACTTTCAGTTCGACGACAACGAGGGACAGGAGGTGAAGAACTACTTTGAGTACGGTCCGCAGAATTCGCGCGGCTTCAGGGCGCTCAAGATCTGGCTCGGGTTTCAGCAGGCGGGCGCGAGTGGCTACAGACGGATGATTGCGGACGATATCGAGCTCGCGCATCGGCTGCACGAGTTCGTCGGCAAGCAGGAGCTGCTCGAACAAGGAACGGTTTCGCTGAGCATTGCCACGTTCAGGTTCGTGCCCGCGGATCTGCGACGTCGCTCGCGTGGCGATAAGGCCGTGACGGATTATCTCAATGAGCTGAATGCGCGGATTGCTACGGCGCTTCGGCTTAGTGGCCGCGCGTTTGTTTCGAACGCGCATATCGAAGAGCGGTACTTGTTACGCGCGTGCATCGTGAATTTCCGGACCACTCTGGCCGATGTTAAGGCGCTGCCCGAAGCGATCGTTGAACTCGGTCGCGAGCTCGACGAGCGGATCAGACCGAAGCAGCTTCGGCGTACTTGATCGGCAAGCTTTGCTCGGCGCGAGGGGCGTAGATTTCGCCCAATGTACTCGACGTGCCTCTTCTGCCACACGGAGCTCGGAGCCAACGAAGCGGTCGAGCATTTTCCCGTTGGACGCCGGCTTGCATTCGATGCCGCGAAAGGCCGTCTGTGGGTGGTGTGTCGGAAGTGCGAACGCTGGAACCTGACCCCCGTCGAAGAACGCTGGGAGGCGATCGAGGAGTGTGAGCGTTCGTACCGCGGGACGAAACTCCGCGTTTCGACCGAGCACATCGGCCTCGCTCGTCTCGCCGAAGGTCTCGAGCTGGTGCGGATTGGGAAACCGCAAAGGCCCGAATTCGCCGCGTGGCGTTACGGAGATCAATTCGGGCGACGACGCCGGAAGAGCATCATTCAGGGAGTCGCGATAGTCGCGGGAGTTGCAACCATTCCGTTTGTGGGGCCTGCGCTCGGAATCTCGTTCGGGGGAATGGGCGGACTCATTTATCAGCTCGGGAATCTCAGCTACGGCCTCTACAGCAATAGACGCATAGTCGCACGAGTGCGCGACAACTACGGGAATCTTCTACCGGTTATGGCGTTCGGTGCCCGACAGACCGTGATGCTACAACCGACCGCAAATGAACCCTGGGGATTGCGCGTCATGCATCGCAGTGCCGCGGATCAGAGACTTCGCTGGTTGCGCTATGAAAAAAATCAGCCCCAGACTGACATTCGCGGGGAAGATGCGCTGCGCGCGGCCGCGCAGCTGCTACCAACGCTTAACGCCAAAGGCGCTTCGTCAAAACAAGTCAAGGATGCCGTCGCACTGGCAACCGAACATACCGATCCTTCGATCGTGTTCGATCGAGCCGCACGTCTCGCGGCAACGAAACGGAGCTGGAATGATTTCGGAAAGGGAGCCATGCTGACCCTGGTATCGCCTGAGCTGCGCCTGGCGCTTGAAATGGTCTCGCACGAAGAATCCGAACGACGCGCGCTCGAGGGCGAGCTCCACCTTCTGGAGGAAGCGTGGAAGGAGGCAGAAGAGATCGCCGGCATCTCCGACAACCTGTTCCTTCCGGAAGACATATCCCGCCAGCTTGATGAGATGAAGGGACATTGACCAGGGACGGCACCCGCACTTCCCACTACGACTTCGAGCTCCCCGCCGACCGAATCGCGCAGCAGCCGACCGCCCGGCGCGGCGACAGCAGACTCATGGTGGTCAATCGTTCGACTGGGGAGATCTCGCACAAGCAGTTCAGCGATCTCGAGCAGCTCATTCCTTCCGGCGACGCGATCGTGCTCAACACAACGCGCGTATTTCGCGCGCGACTCCTGGGCGTTCGCGAGAATGGCACTCCGGCCGAAGTTCTCCTGCTGAGACCACTCCCCGATTCGACGTGGGAGGCAATGGTCCATCCCGGCGGAAAGCTCAAGCCCGGGCGAACCGTTCACATCGCCGATGACCTGGAGGCGGAGATCGTGTCAACCACGGAGCGCCGCACTCGAGTGGTGAAGCTGAACACTTCGCTGCCGATCGAGCAGGCGATCGAGAAGTACGGACACGTGCCGCTGCCTCCTTACATCACGCGCGCGGACCAGCCGGCCGACGCCGAGCGGTACCAGACGGTGTACGCAAACGAGAGCGGATCGGTCGCGGCACCGACGGCGGGACTCCATTTCACGCCGGAGATGCTCGACGCCCTCGCGGCGAAGGGAGTAAAGCGCGCGGATCTACTTCTGCATGTGGGCGCTGGCACATTCAAGCCGGTCGAGGTGGAGCACCCCGCCGATCACGTCATGCACGAGGAGTCGTACACGCTCCCGGCGCGCACCGCGGAAATCCTGAACGAAACGCGAGCGAGTGGTGGAAAGATCTGGGCGGTCGGCACGACGAGCGTCCGTACTCTGGAGAGCGCGATCGGTGATGATGGAATCTTTCAGGGGAAATCTGCCGACACCCGCATCTTCATCCGGCCGCCCTACGAGTTTCACGCCGTCGACCGGCTCATCACCAACTTTCATCTGCCACGGTCGACGCTCATCATGCTCGTCGCGGCGTTCGCCGGTTACGACCTCACCATGCGCGCTTATCAGGAGGCAGTCGCGGAGCGGTACAGGCTCTACTCTTATGGAGACGCGATGGCCATTGTGGGAGTCTGAAACAGCGAGGGTTTTTCTAGAGTTTCGCTTTCCCCTCAACCGTCCCGCTGTCCATCGTGCCGACGGCCCAATTTCCAGATATCTGTGCTCCGCGGTGTTGGAGGTGGACCGTGATCGGGGCACGCGGTCGGTTTAGGGTCAGCACGAGATCGGTGCCGTTGACCGCGACGTCCATCGCGACCGGATCGGGGTCGTCCAACTGGACCATTGTCGCGGAGAGTTTTCCAGCAATCTCGGCGATGATGAGGCTGGCGATTATCATCGAGCCCCCCGTAGGGATCACGAGATCGTAGCTGCCAACCGGTTTTGCGCTCCACGGTTCCGCCGGACCGATCGGCTTGCCGTTCAATAGAACGACCGACGCGGGCGCCACTGCTGTCGTCGCGGAGGCGACCTGCGATCCTGCCTGGGCTGACGCCGTTCGAGCGGCAGCTGCCGCGACCGCGCCACAAAATAGAATCGCCGAAACTGATCTCATCGGATCTCCAGAAAAGGCTGCGAAGTGAATTTGAGCGGGCCTCTGATCGATGCAAGGAGGGCCCTGATCCAGATCTACGCCCGTTCGGACTATCCAGTTTCGGTTACGCTGATTCCTCTGGCATTGCCCCGTGAGTCATCGGAGATTGAATACAGGTAGCCCTTCAGGAGGTGGCTATGCGCCTGGTCAAGTCAGTGCTGGTGATCGCCGTGATGACGTTGGTGGGTGTTGGATGCTCTGGTTCGTTAGAGCCGGGCTGGATTGCAGGCAAGTGGGCGGAGGATTTCGCCGTTACCGCTGGCCGGGTCGAGATGACGCTCCGGCCAAGCGGGAACAGCGTGACAGGATCGGGAAGCGCGTGTGGAGAGGCCGGCACGTGTGGCACATTTACCGTTACGGGCGCAATTGACGGAGCTGCCGTTCACCTGGACATGGGTTCCACTGAGCACTTTGATGGGATCCTTCAGCCCTCTGGCGCTCTGCAGGGCCCCGCGACATTCAACATTCCAGGACGACCCCCTGTGGTTGAGAACCTGAGTTTTCACCGAGTCTGAACGTTGTAGTTGCCAGGAATGTCAGTAGCCACGCGTCGGAAAAATCTGCCGCCACGGTCGTTTTCTCCCGCGCTTGTGCGCCGTCCACGTCGCCGACCGCGAGGGCTAGAGTCGCACACAGTGCTGCTGATTGGTGTCTCGACTGCGGCGATGGCAGCCTGCGCAAAGGTCGGCGA
>DASWBG010000100.1:0-5414 GCA_036390715.1 Gemmatimonadaceae bacterium | reverse complement strand
CGCGCAGATCGCGACGCCTGCCACCGCACTTATAAGATTACTGAACTTCACATGGCCTCCAGGCCAGGGGTGATCAGGTTCGCGAGTTCGCACGATTAACTACCGAGCGGAGCCCGCGCACACCCTTTGGACGACGCGATTGTCAGGGAGTCACCGGTAGGGGCTGTTCCGGGAGCTAAATTCCTGTGGCTTGCGGCGGGTTCGTTCGTCCGTTGGATTCGTCTCGTTCCTCCCTGGTAAGTCGAGCTCCGCATGGACTTGAGCAAGACAATCATCGGCCTTCCCAATTCCGCGACTGGTTACTTCGGCTCAATGGCGGAATCGTATGACTCGCTGATACACCGGGCCGTGCCGCGCTACGATGAAATGATCGCTCGCCTGCTGGACTACCTGCCTAGTAATCCCCGGCGAGTACTCGAGCTCGGTTCCGGCACGGGCAATCTCTCGCTGCGCCTCGCGAAAACGTTCCCGCGCGCCGAGCTCACGCTGGTAGATGGATCCGCCGAGATGATCTCCCTTGTTCGCTCGCGCATCCACGAATCGAGATCCGATTCAAGCTCGCGCATCTCATATGTCGAAGCACGCTTCGAAGCGCTCGATCTCCCTCCACGATCCTTCGATCTCGTGGTCAGTTCGATAAGCCTGCATCACGTGGAAGACAAAGCTGCACTCTACCATCGGCTCCGAGCTCTGGTCCCTGCGGGTGCCCGCTTTTGCTTCGCCGACCAGATTCGTGGCGAGCCTGAATTCAATCATCGCGTGAACTGGGATCATTGGTTGGACTTCTGTCGTGAGCCTGGCCACTGCACGCAGGAAGAAATCGAAAGTCTGCTGGATCATGCCGCCGCCCACGACCACTATGTGCCCTTGTCTGAGCACATCGCACTGCTATCCGCCTCGGGGTTCACCGAGATCGATTGCGTGTGGCGGAATGGGATGTGGGGGATCGTGACAGCGACGGCGATGTAAATCCCTGTCGCTCTCGTCGGCAGTCTTCTATTGACAGTTTGTCCGGTTTGCAGTATCGGTGTAACTCCCACCCACCGCCAGACCAGCTGCACTCGCCGCTTAATCAACGGCCCAGTCGCCGCGTCTGGTGGCCTCGCGTCACCACTCTCACCCTGTCTAGGGAGGATGTATGCGAATGAGTTGTGCTGTGCTGGCGCTCACCCTGCTTCTCAGCTCGGTCCCGGCTGCGGCGCAGACCCGCACGATCACTGGAACGGTTACCGACGCGTCGACCGGACAACCACTTGAAGGCGCCAGGGTTGGCGTGCGCGGAACCGCGCTCTCCGTAACGACTGGAGCTGACGGCAAGTTCACTCTGGGCAATGTTCCCCAGGGCAACGTTATCGTCGCGATCCGGAGGATCGGCAACAATTTCGTCGACCTTCCGCTCCCCGCGGGTCAGAACGAGCTACGCGTCGTTCTCACGCGTGATGCGCTCCGCCTTTCAGATGTCGTGGTGACCGGACAGGCTACTGCGGTCGACCGCCGAAACCTGGCGAACGCCGTTGCGACAGTTAGCGGAGAGGAGGTTTCGCGCGTTTCAGCGCAGACCGTAGAGCAGGCACTTCAGGGTAAAGTCGTTGGCGCGTCGATCCAGGCCAACTCTGGAGCGCCGGGCGGAGGAATGCAGATGCGACTCCGAGGCGTGACTTCGATCAATGGATCGTCAGAGCCTCTTTACGTCGTCGATGGGGTCGTGGTGAGCAACGTTGCGATTCCCTCGAATCAGAATGCGGTGACGAGGTCCACTCAAGGATCGAATCCGTCTCTGACGCAGGACAATCAGGTCAATCGCATCGCAGACCTCAACCCTAACGACATCGAGAACATCGAGGTGCTGAAGGGCGCGTCGGCTTCGGCGATCTACGGCTCGAGAGCATCCAACGGCGTCGTAATTATCACCACGCGACGTGGAAGATCGGGCGAAAGGCGAATCAACGCGACGCAGCGTATTGGCGTCTCGAAGATTTCCAACACGCTTGGCTCGAGGACTTTTACCTCGCTGGCCGACGCCACCGCTGCGTTTGGTGCCTCGGCAGCGAACTATTTCAAGCAGGGAGTCGTGTACGACCACGAGGAGGAGCTGGCGGGCCATACTCCCATGTCGAGCGAAAGCGTGGTGGACGTGAGCGGTGGTGACTCCGACACGCGCTACTTCGCGTCGGGCCTTTGGAAGCACGACGGTGGAATCATCGACAACACCGGCTATGGGAAGCAATCGGTCCGGGCGAACCTCGATCAGGATTTCGGAAAGCGGCTGAACTTCAGCTTGCAGACGGATGCCACTAAGTCGCTCGCCCAGCGCGGACTCACGAACAACGACAACGCGAGTGTCAGCTTCTGGATGGTGTTCCCGTTCACGCCGAGCTTTGTCGACTTGCGCCGGAATCCCGACGGAACCTTTCCAGCGAATCCTTTCGTAGCCAGCAACCCGCTGCAGACGGCAGCGCTGATGAAGAACGACGAAAAGGTTTTGCGATCTATCCTCTCTGGCCGGCTCACCTACAACGCTATCCAGAGGCAGGCGTACAATCTCAAGTTCACGCTGAATGGAGGGGCCGACCAGTTCTCCCAGGAGAACTCTCTGCTCTTTCCACCGGAGCTCCAGTTCGAGCCGACGGACGATGGCGAGCCGGGCACAGCGCTCCTCAGCAACAGCAACAACGTGAATCTCAATCTCGGCACGAATGGCGTGTTTACATTGACGCCGGCAAGTGGGGCCTTCACGGCGACCACATCGGTCGGAGTCAACCAATCAAGCCGGGATCTTCGCACCTCACGCATCGTAAGCCGGAACCTCGTTGGGGGGTTGGGGATTGTCGGAGCTGGCACGGATGTTCGAGTCGTCGAGCAACGCCAACGTGTCGAAGATTTCGGATTGTTCGCGCAAGAGGAATTCCTGACACTGAGCGAGCGACTGCTCCTAACGGCAGGCATCAACGCCGACCGAAGCAGCGCCAATAGCGACACGAAAAAGTACTTCTACTATCCCAAGTTCTCCGGATCTCTTCGATTCCCCCAGCCATTCCGAGCGACGGATGAAGCAAAGCTTCGCATCGCGTATGGCCAATCGGGAAACCAGCCGTTGTTCGGCCAGAAGTTCACGCCTCTGAGTGCGATCGAGAATATCGCGGGACTGCCCGGGCTCGTCGTCCCGGTTCTAGGAACTGTGGGCTCCACCAATCTTCATCCCGAGCGGCAGCGCGAGGTTGAGGCGGGCGTCGACGCGACATTTGCCGGTGGACGCGCAGCGCTCGAGTTGACTGGCTTTCGGAAGGATATTTCCGATCTGCTGCTCCAGCGCACTCTCGCGCCGTCGTCGGGGTTTGGGTTCGAAGTCTTCAACGGCGGCAAACTTCGCACGACGGGTGCGGAGGTGGGGGTAAACCTCGTGCCGATTCAGACGGCGCAAACGGAGTGGATCTTCCGGACGTCTTTTGCGTCGACCCGGAGCAAGATCACTTCGCTCCCCGTTCCGACCTTCAGGGGACTCGGATTCGGAACGGCCCTGGGATCGTTCCAGTTCGAGGAGGGTGCGTCAGCGACCCAGATCGTGGGCAATGACAGCCTTCCCGATGGGTCGACAGTCGTCCGCAAGATCGGAGATGCAAATCCCGACTTCAACATGTCGTTCTCCAACAATTTGAGGTTCAAGCGACTGCGACTCTATGGCTTGCTGGATTGGCAGCACGGCGGGAGCATCATAAATCTCACGAAATTCCTCTACGACCTCGGATCGAACACGGCCGACTATGCCGACCCGATAACGTACGGAGGACTGCAGACTACCAAGGGGGCAAATCGCCTCAGGCTGTTCCCGAAGCAGACAGGGGTGTATGTCGAGGATGCTTCCTTCATGAAGCTGCGTGAGCTGACGCTTTCCCTCGACGTGCCCGAGACGATGGTTGCGCGATTCGGACGAGGCGTGCGAACCGCGGAGCTGAGCTTCAGCGGTCGCAATCTGTGGACTCATACCAACTACACCGGAATGGACCCCGAGGTGAGCAACTTCGGGAACCAGCCGATCGGGCGTAACATCGACGTCGCCCCCTTCCCGCCGAGCCGGAGCTTCTGGTTCTCGGTGAGCCTGGGATACTGACCATGACAACCATGAGAATTCTATCGATGAGAGTCACGAGCTTGATCGCCACCGTCGCCGTGCTGCTCTTCGCAAGTGCATGCAATGACCTTATCGTTCCGGACTACAACAATCCTGGCCTCGATGACCTGATCAACAACCCGACGCCAACCAAGATCGCGCAGGCGTCGCAGGGATTGCTGGTCGGAACCCGCGTGGGAATCGGCGAGCAGAATGGTTATGTCTCGCTGCTCGGAATAATAGGGCGGGAATCGTACAACTTCGATCCTGCTGATCCGCGATTCATCACCGAGATGTTGGTCGGACCGCTCGATGGAGGAAGTCCGGCCTTCGGAGGGAATCTGTTCGCCGCTCCGTATCGGAATATTCGCAACGCGAACATCCTACTCGGCGCCGTGGATAAAGTGGTTGGCCTCTCCACGTCTCAAAAGTCGGCGGTCCAGGGTTTCGCCAAGACCATCCAGGCGCTCGATTACCTGAATGTCATCAACACGCGCGACGATCTCGGAGCGCCGATCGATGTGAATATTGGACCGACTGCTGATCCGGCCCCGATCGTCACCAAGGCCGCGGTCTTTACGCAGATTGCGACTCTCCTCGACGATGGATTGACGGCTCTAAACGCCGGAGGAAGCGCATTTCCGTTCGCACTCAGTCCCGGCTTCGCCGATTTCGCGACTCCGGCGCAGTTCGCAAAATTCAACCGTGCGCTCAAGGCTCGCGTTGAGGCATATCGGGGTAATTACGCCGCGGTCCTGACGGCGCTAAATGGATCGTTCCTGGATACGAATGCAGCTCTGACGCTCGGGGCGTACCAATCCTACAGCACCGGTTCGGGCGATACACCAAACGCGCTCTTCGATCCGAGCGGCAGAGCGATCCTGGCGCATCCATCGATCCTGACGGACGCCGAGACGCAACCGGGCGGAGCATTGGATGCGCGGGCGCTCGCCAAGGTGACTCACTTACCGGCCCCGCACACAGTCCAGGGGATCACGACCGATCTGGTTTTCACGATCTACAATTCGAACACGGCGCCGATAACAATCATTCGGAACGAGGAGCTCATTTTGCTTCGCGCCGAGGCGCGCTATTTCACCACCGATGTCACCGGCGCGTTGACCGACATCAACTTCATTCGGACGAGTTCCGGAGGTCTCGCCCCGCGCGGTCCGTTCCTGAACCAGAGCGATTTTATCACTGAATTGTTAAAGCAGCGTCGCTATTCGCTGCTGTTCGAGGGAGGGCATCGGTGGATCGACGCACGCCGATTCGGGCTGCTCAGCACACTCCCCAAGGCGCTCCC
>DASWBG010000099.1:0-3617 GCA_036390715.1 Gemmatimonadaceae bacterium | reverse complement strand
CACCCGCGTCGTCGTCAGGCTCGACGCCGACATTCACGCCAGCAGAGCGCGTCGTGTTGGAATCGGCGGGTTCCTCGCTGCGATGGGAGCCGCCGCGAGCGGAATCGTCGGACTCGGGCTAATCGTCGCCCACATTCCCCTTTTCATCGCTGCCGGCTCCGCCGTGCTCCCATTTGCCGGCGGCACCTTCGCGGCATACAAGGTCGCGCGGACGCATCGCGGTGTGCTCTCCAGCGTGCAGCTCGCGCTGGAACAGATCCTCGACCGCCTTGAGCACGGCGAGTTCGAACGGCCAGGACTGCTGGGAGTGATTTCTTCGCGAGCGCGGATACCGAGAGGATAGATTAGAGCGTAATCGCTCCAGAGGTTGACCGCTCGATGAAGAAGATCACGAAGGTCGGCGTGCTTGGCGGAGGCTTGATGGGAAGCGGGATCGCCCAGGTCTCGGCCGCGGCAGGGTTTCCGACGATTGTACGCGAAGTCTCCGACGCCCTCTGTGCCAAGTCGCGGCAGTCCATCGAGAAATATCTCGCCAAGGGCATCGAGCGCGGCAAGGTCACCGAAGCGGAGCGCGATAAGGCACTTGGCAATCTTCGGTTTGTCACGGATCTGAAAGAGCTGGCGGACTCTGATCTCTTCATCGAGGCCGTGGTCGAGGATCTCGAGGTCAAGAACAGCCTTTGGTCCCAGCTCGATAAGATCGCGCGACCCGACGCGATCTTCGCCTCAAACACGTCGAGCCTGACGATCATTGCCATGGCGGCCGCGAGCGGGCGGCCCGATCGAATGCTCGGCATCCACTTCTTCAATCCGGTGCCGCTGATGAAGCTGGTGGAGGTCGTCCGCACGATCACGACGAGCGAGGAGACGGAACAACGCTCTCTGGATTTCGTGCGAGCCCTGGGAAAGGAGCCGATCCGGGCGAAAGACAGCTCCGGATTTGTCGTGAATCTGCTGCTCATTCCGTACATGATCGATGCGATCAAGGCTCTGGAATCGAACGTCGCCTCGATCGAGGACATCGACAAAGGAATGCAGCTGGGCGCTGGGCACCCGATGGGACCGTTTACCCTCCTCGATTTCGTGGGGCTGGATACTGTTTATAAAATCGCGGAGATCATGTTCACGGAGTATCGGGAGAGCAGGTACGCTCCGCCGCCTCTGCTGAAGCGAATGGTGCTGGCCGGCATGCTCGGCAAGAAATCCGGGAAGGGATTCTACGATTACTCGTCGTCGCCTCCGCGACCGAGTAGCCTGGGATTGTGAGTCTACCGGGATTCCGCGGTTATTTTCGCGAGGATGAGCTAGCGCGCGCCGTTTATTCCGAGGCAGCGGGCATCGCACGCGCGATTCCAGCCGCAGTTGCTGTTCCCGTTGACGCGGAGGATGTCGTAGTGCTCGTGAAGTGGGCGGCGGAGTCGGGGACAAGCCTCATCCCGCGCGGATCAGGAAGCAGCATGTCGGGCGGAGCCATTGGAGCGGGAGTCGTCGTCGATCTCTCGCGCATCAATCACCTTGGTCGAATCGATGAGAGGGACCGGACCGTTTGGGCGGAACCGGGTGTGCTCTGGTCGACTCTCGATGTGGCCGCGAGGAGAAAGGGCTTGCGATTTCCCGTCGATCCATCGAGCGGGCAATTCTGCACCCTGGGCGGAATGGTAGCCACCAACGCATCGGGTGCTCACACCCTCCGCTACGGCGCGACCCGCGCCTGGGTGAACGCAATCGACTGCGTCTTCGCCGACGGAGATCGCGCCATGATTACTCGGGGCGAGCCGCCACCGAAGAGAATCGAAGCAATCAATCGCTTCATGCGCGAAGTCCACGGCGAGATCGTCGCGAGCGACAAGCGGCGACCGATCATGCATCTGGGGGTCCGCAAGGAATCGTCTGGATACGCGATTCACGATTACTCGACGAAAGCCGACCTGGTGGATCTTCTCGTGGGGAGCGAAGGAACGCTGGCGATCATTGTCGGGATTCAGCTGGTACTTTCTCCGGTTCCCGCGGCCACGAGCAGCGTACTCGGATCTTTCACGTCACTCGAAGCAGCGACGGCGGCGGCCACCAAAGCGGTTGAAACGGGAGCCAGCGCCTGCGAGCTGCTCGACAGAACCTTTCTTTCGTATGCCGCTTCTGGCAGGAGCGGCGACGAGAAGTTCCGACAGAGGATGGAGGGGTCGGCGGCGATCCTGCTGGCGGAAGTCGAAGCCGACAGTGCGGACGCAGCGGCAGTGGGAGCGCAGAAACTCGCGAAGGCCTTCAGCGATTCCGGAGCCAGGGATGTCGACGTTGCCTTGACACCAGAGGCGGAACACGATCTCTGGGAGCTGCGGCACGCGGCAAGCCCGATTCTCTCGGCGCTCGAAAATTTGGCGTCGATGCAATTCATCGAGGATGGCGCCGTTCCGCTGTCGAAGCTTCCCGACTACGTCCAGGGAGTGAGGAAGGCGCTCGCCGAACGCGAAGTGAGCGGAGTGATCTTCGGTCATGCGGGCGACGCCCACGTGCATGTGAATCCACTGATCGACGTCAGGCAGCCGGACTGGCGCGACAAGGTCTCGGGCCTGCTCGACGATGTGGTCAAACTCACCGCGCGCCTCGGCGGCACTCTTACAGGAGAGCACGGTGACGGACGAATCAGGACTCCGCTGCTCGATCGAGTCTGGCACAAGGACGCGATTCGCGCCTTTGCGCTCGTCAAAAAAGCCTTCGACCCGGCGAACATCTTCAACGCTGGAGTGAAGGTTCCGCTCCCGAATCAGAAGGCGATCACCGACATCAAGTACGATCCCTTGCTCCCTCCATTGCCCGACCGGGCAAGAGCGGCGCTCGATGACATGGTAAGAGATCGAGCGTACGATCGGTTCCGGCTGTCGCTGATCGGCGGATCATCTTAGTTTTCTGCCGCTCGACGCGGTTCATGGCGAAGTAGTAAGCCCGCGGCCAACAGCCGGTCCGCCGACAGCCCCCGGCCGGTAGTCATAAGTGGCAGTTTCCTTTACCCGAAAATTGTCTTGTACTATACGGAGCCAGTAGTAACCCTCCTCGCCCGCCCGGTCTTTCTCGAGCCCGACCACCTGAACGTCCGCTGGCTCGGAGAGAGCACCGATGGCGAGAGGCTGGCGGAGTTTGCCGGCCGTCTCTGCTACATGAGCCAAAAGAATCCGGCCAACCGGGCGACGCGGGAGTACCTCGAGAACATTAAGAAGCAGGGACATGGAAGCGTTCTCGAGCACGCGAACTATTCCCTCCTGCTCGAAGGCGTGAGTCGCTCACTTACCCACGAGCTCGTCAGGCATCGTGCCGGCTTTGCTTATAGCCAGCTCAGTCAGCGCTATGTGGACGAGTCGGAGGCCAACTTCGTCGTCCCTCCTGCAATAGTCGGGGACGAGGCTCTCGAAAATGAATGGCGGGCCCAGGTCGAGGCGGCGCAGAAAAGCTACGTTCGACTCGTCGAGCACCTGATGGAGCGTTATGGGTGGGTCGGGGACAAGGTTCACCGCCGGAAAATGTCGAGAGAGGCGGCGAGAGGAGTTCTTCCCAACTCCACCGAGACGAAAATCGTGGTGACCGCGAACGCGCGAGCCTGGAGAACGATGCTGGAGCTTCGCGCC
>DASWBG010000098.1:0-23042 GCA_036390715.1 Gemmatimonadaceae bacterium | reverse complement strand
CGAGCTGAATCCTGTCGATGTAAAGGGAGTCAAAGTCGTTCCGCGCGATCTCGTCGTGGCGGCGATGGGTCCGCGCCTCACCAAGCCGAACGCGCACGATCTCGTCGCACTACGCGTCTACGCCGAGGGCACGAAGGATGGAAAACCGAAGCGGATCGGGTGGGAGATGGTGGACTACTACGACGAAGAGAACGGAATCAGCGCGATGGAGCGCTCGACGGGTTACTCACTTTCGATCACCGGGCAGATGCAGGCCCGCGGGGAAATCGGAAAAGCGGGTGTGTTCACTCCGGACGAGGCGGTACCCGCCGAGAAATACATCCGGGAATTGGCGGCCCGTGGGGTGATGATTCGGGAGATGCGCTAGCAATGACATCTATTGCGCGACCGGCACTGGGATCCCGTTCTTTTCAGTTTTGAGATCTCGGATCGCGTTCAGTTCAGTTTTTGAGATCTCGGAATCCAGTTCTTTTACAGTCGATCCCGGATTTCAGTGTTCCGCGAGCAAGTATATCGCCGCGAGCGTGAGGAGAAAGTACGGCACGAGCGCCGCCGCCCCAGCGTAGTCTTTTGATACCCGCTGGCCGAAAAACAGCGCGACGATATTGACGCCGGCAATCACGGCGCCGAGGTACGCCACCGTGCTGTCGTGCGTCACGACCAGCAGCGCGCACCCGACGCCGCTCAGTGCTCCGGCTGAAATCTCGAGAACCGTGATGACAGCGAACATCGGCCCGACCGTGCCCGCCAGTGGGCTCTTCGCGAAATGCTCATTGAGGTACTCGCGATTTCCCCGTCGATCCACGACCTTGTCGATGCCCGACTGAAGAAACAGCACTGCGAGAAAGGCGGAGACCAGAATCTGCAGGATGTAAAATGCAGCATCGGGTGAGTGCACATTTGGCATGCCGTTATTGTAGCACGATCCAGCTGACACTGTCCAATCCGGGGGAGCCCCGATGATCAGACGCGTCGTATCGAAAAAAGAATGCGCCCTTGTGGCGTTGCTCTTAGCCTGTCAGATGGGGATACCAGTCCCGCGCGCTGAAGTCGACGATTCACAGCAACTCGTCGTCGTGATTACTCCCGACTGGACATCCACCGTCGGCACGCTCACGCGATTCGATCGTGCAACGCCAACGTCTGCCTGGAGCCGGCTCGAGTCTCCGATTCCTGTCGTGGTCGGCCGCACCGGCATCGCCTGGGGCGTCGGCTTCGAAGACATTTCCACTGAAGGTCCGCACAAACACGAAGGGGACGGGAAAGCCCCAGCCGGCATTTTTCCACTCGACACGACGTTCGGTTTCGCAGCGCGTGATTCGATACCGAGGGTGCGACTTCCCTACGTGCAACTGCTCCCCACCACCGACTGTGTCGATGATACCGCTTCGGCCCACTACAACACGGTTGTCGACAGGGCAGCGGTCCCGCGCGTCGACTGGAACAGCGCCGAGCACATGCGGCAAGTATCGCAGTACAAGATCGGAGTGATCGTCGGCTACAACGCGTCACCGCCGATCAAGGGCCGCGGCTCCTGCATTTTCCTCCACATCTGGGCCGGCCCGGATTCGCACACCGCTGGGTGCACTGCGTTCGATGAAACGAAGCTGCGCGAGATGATGCTCTGGCTCGATCCCAAAAAACGGCCTTTGCTCGTTCAACTGACCGCGGCGGAATACGAGAACCGTCGCGTGAGTTGGAGACTACCGCCCGCGTCAGCCACGAACTGAGACTACCGGTAACTGCAAACTGAAGACTACGTAACGGCAACGTATGAATACCGGCCGAGGGCTTTCGGCGGGTCGGCTTTGGGCTACGTGCGAGCCGCTCCTTTGAGGAACACTATTCAAGTGGCTTGCGTTGGTAATCGCACACCCGTGTGCCAATTCGCACGCACCAAACAGCCCGCGCGTAGCCCACCGCCGACAGGCATCGGCCCTCGGCCGGTAGTCATACGTTGCAGTTTGCAGTTCCCGGCCGGTAGTCGTCAGTTGCAGCTTTGGGTTATGCAGGCGATTCAACGGAGCCGAGCCCGGTTACATTGCCGCGCGTAATCCGAAGCTGAGGGTTCTTCCCGGCACGACGGTGATGTTGTCGGGCTCGCCATGTTGGCGGTTGAGGAGATTCTCGCCGCTAACGTTCAGCGAAAGTCCGCGAAAAACGGTCCGCCCCACGCTCGCGCGGAGACGAGTGACGCCGCTGTACTTCAGCCAGAAGTTGCGCAGCTGCTGGCCAACCATCTCAGCGTCGGCCTGCGTTGAATTCGAGAATGCGCCCGCGAGCGCTACGCGATCGTAATCGATCCAGTCCCACGAGCGCGACGCCGCTATCGAGCTGGTCCACCCCCCGCCCATCCACGCGGCCGACACGCTACCTGTCCTCGCTGGCACCTCGAGCATCCGGTCCCCGACGCGGAGATCGCCGATGTAACCCGCTGCCACCTGCTTTACCCTGCTATCGACCGTGGAGAACGTTCCGCTCAGCGTCAGTGAAGCGAGGTTCAGGTCGCTCTTGAGCTCCCAGCCGCGGTTGGTGATCTCACCAACGTTCTGCAGCACGTACGAGATGTGCCTGTCCTCCGGCGGGTACGGCTGTTCATTGGTGTCTCGATACTCGCTCTCCGGCGTTGGTGCTTGAATAGGGCTGGTGGTCGTGTACGCGACGCGCTGGATGAGTCCGGACGCGAGCTGATCGAAGCGCGTCAGCTGCACGCCAAAAGTCTTGCCGACGAAGAGATCCATCCCCGTTTCAATCCCTGCCTGCTCCTCGGGCGCAAGGTCCAGAAGTCGCGCCTCCCTGCGCGGATCGAACCATGAAGTCTCCCGAATCGGCGTCGTCGCCGGACGAATGCCGCGACCATATGCCGAGCGGAGCTTTACTGTCAGAGGCCCGTAATCGCGCATCACGGCGGCCCCAACCATCGGCAGCATCGACACGGTCCGGTTGCTGTTAAATGCGTCGTTGCGCTCGACGCGAAGTCCCCCGGTGAGATAACCGGCGTCTCGCCAGGAAACGTTCGCCTGGGCGACCGCCGCGCTCGTCCACCGGCGCACCACCGACGACACCGGCGTGTTGCCCGTGGTCTGAATTGAGGCCGTTTCGGGCTGAGAACGGAAGTCGAGCAGTGAGTTCTCGCCGGCGAAGGTCAGCGTGGTCGCGAGATTATCCGCGTCGCCGAGCCTCGCGACGCTGCTCACCCGGAGGGTCGCGAGATTGGCGTTCCCGCCCGCCGTTCCGAGATCGGGTCCCGATGCCGAGGGAAGAGGCGTATGATAGTCCGCGAGATTCGACAGACGGCTTCCATCGAACCCGGCGACTATCGCGTGGGTCCACCGCTCACTCTGAATGAATGTCGCGCTGCCGCCCAGCGTATACTCCTGGACGGATTGCGGTATCACCTGTCCCGCTCGCGAGGCACTCACCGAATCACGAAAGAGCGGACTCGACGGATCCGCTGACTCGCTCGCGAAAACTCTTCCGGTTCCGGTCGCGATGAATTTTGACCGCACCAGCCGGAATCCCGTGCTACCCGTTGTTTGACGCAGAAACGCGCCGGGCAGATACTCTCCGACCCCACCGGACGTGAATGTCGCGCTGCCGGATTGAGCGCCCGATCCTTCCCGAACCGTGATCGCGTGATCCTGCGTGATCGCCGAGCGAGGCATGTAGGCACTCGACGCCGCGCCAACCGCCGTTCGTGCCACTGTGCTCGGGCCGCCATTCGACCCATCGTGTCGAGTCACGATGTTGATGACGCCACTGATCGCGTCGGTTCCATAAAGCGCCGCACCCTGCGGACCGCGAATCACTTCGATGCGCTCGACGGTCTCTGGCGTGAACTGGGTCAGTAATAGTGGATTGGCGAGCTCGATTCCATCAACATAGATCTTCGGATAGCTGGATCCGAACGAGCTGGTTCCGCGAATGCTTCCGTAATGCGCGACCAGCGATGTCGGCGCGCTCTGCCAGACCCAAAGCCCGGGCACCAGGTCGCTCAAAGCCTGCGAGAGATTGCCCCCCGCGTAGCGCGAGAGCTGAGCGCCGCTCACCGTATTCATCGCGACAGTGAGACTGCGGGCAGGAGCCTCGATCGCGCTGCCCGTCACGACAACGCGGTCGAGAACACGCGGCACACGCTGCGGTGAGTCGGTGCCCGGTGTTTCCGAAGGTGTCAGCACGACGTGCTCGCCCCCGGCCGCAACGGGGAGAACTGGAGTTCCGCGCAGCAATAATCCCAGCGCCTCGCCGAGCGGAATCGAATCGAACGCAGCGCAGACTCTGTTGTCCAGCGGGATCGATTCCGAGGCGTAGGAGAGTCGGATGCGCGCGTCCGCCGAGACACGATCCAGCGCGTCGCGCAGCGAAATATCACGCACGTGAAGAGAAACACGCCGGTCGAGCGGAGCATTCCACGCCGGCAGCGCAGCCAGGAGCTCGCTCGAAAGCGAGCACGACTGGGCGCGCGCGGGCGACGCGACCAATGACACCCCGGTAACCAGTAGAACGATCGTGCGTCGACCGCCCGATCGCATGCCGGTTACGAAGCGATCGGCCTTAGGGGCGGGCCCCAGACGGAGCCGCCCGATGAAGAATCGCGACGTTTCCCTGTCGCTCGATGCGGGCACCGAGCGACAGAGCGATGACATTGAGAACTCGATCAACCGGCTCACCAGAAAAAGATGCGGTCAGGTGAAGATTCGCCAGCGATGAATCCGCCACCCTCAGCCTTACTCCATACCAGCGGTAAAGTTCTGCTCCTACAAGAATGAGCGGTGCGTCGCGGAAGACAAGGCGTCCCTGGACCCAGGCCAGGTCGTCGTCTGAAACAACTGCTCTTTCCACGACAACCGTCCCCTTCATGTCTACGGTGGCGCGATCGCGCGCGTTGAGAACCGCCGAGGCGGCTGGATCCTGATCTCCCGTTCCGAGGGCCACAGACCCCGAGTCCACTACCACGCGGGTGCCAGCACTGTCATCGCTCTCTACGGCAAATGCGGTTCCGACATCCTGTATCCTGAAGCTCCCGGCCTTGACGGTGAATGGATGCGTCGCGTCGTGCACCACACTGAAGTAAGCGACTCCGTCGAGCCTTACGAGGCGGTCTGCATCCTGATCACCGAAAAAGACTACTATCCGGCTGGTCGGACCGAGAAGAACCTTGGTTCCATCCTTCAGCACGAGCTGACGACGCTCGCCGACCGTAGTGGCGAACGTCTGACCGGCGGCATCGCCACGCGAGCTGCGAATGCTCTGCCAGAGCATCGTTCCTCCGACGATGACGATCGCCGCGGCTGCGATTCTCAGCAGCGCCACGAAGCTCCGGTCAGTCCCGGTTTTCGCCAGGCGCGGCGCGAATGGAATTACCTTCGAATCGTCGAAGCGCGATTTCACGTCCATGAGCGCGCTGTCCAGATCGATCTCTGATGAATCCTCGCGGGCTACGTTCGCTAGAACGGACTCGAGCAGCTGCACGATCTCCATGCGATGGGGATCGGCTTCCACCCAGCGCTCGGTCGCCTCGGCTTCGGCGGAACCGGCTTCACCAGTGAGGTACCGTGCGATACGTTCCCAGTCGTCTGGGCTGATGTTCGTGGAACCCTCGTCGCGGTTCGACATATTCATTAATAAGATAGACACCTGAACCCGGACGCCACCCCACTTGGATATCAATAACACCAGCGAACGGGATCTACTGGAGCGAATCCGGGCTGGAGACGAGGGTGCGTTCGATTCGGTGTTTCGCGCGCACTATCCTCACCTCGTGCGAATGGCGGAGTCGGTCGTTCGAGAGCGCGCATTGGCCGAGGAGATCGCGCAGGAAGTGATGCTCGAGCTGTGGCGCCGGCGCGAGTCGCTGACGGTGGAGCAGAGCTTTCGCGCCTATCTCATTCGGTCAACGCGCAATCGGGCTCTCAATCACATTCGGCACCAGCGAATTGTCGAGCGCGAAGCTGCATCCGCGGCAGTCGATCCCCCGAGCTCGCCATCCGCCGAAGAAGAAATCCTCGGTGTCGAGTTGGAGCGGGCTGTGCGCGACGCCATAGATGGCCTGCCCGACAACTGCCGTGAAGTCTTTCGACTGAGCCGCGAGCACGGACTCAGGTATGTCGAAATTGCCAGCGCGCTTGAAATCTCCGTCAAGACAGTGGAGAAACGCATGGGGCAGGCTCTTGCTGAGCTGCGCGATCGGTTGGCGCCGTGGTTACCGCCGCGACGACGGGAAACGGGGCGGAAAACCCCCGTATAGGGTATCTCCGGCCTCGGGTGTCTTTCTTCCGGACCCATCGTGCGCTGAACAACCGCGCGCGGTCATCTTTTGGAGACACACTATGAAGAACCATCTAAGAATTCTTTTCGCCACCGGCGGTGCCGTGCTCATGGTGGCATGCGCGACCGACAACTCAACTTCGCCGATCGCCTCTTCACAGGCGGCCGCAGCGCTCGTCACGGCTCCTCTCAGCTTCGGCGTGACCAACAGCAGCTTCATTGGAAACTCGGCGCCAACCAATGGGTTTGTGCCAATGGGGCTTAGCGCTAATGAAAACGACGGCAACAACAACGAACATGAAGGCCCCGGCTGGGGCGGATTCATGGGCGGCGGGCTCGGGGAGGCCTTCATCGGGGGTCTTGGTTTTGGGCCGGGAATCGGCAGAGGCCCGTTCGAGAATTTCGGCCTACGTGGTGACGACGACGCCGACAGTGAGGAGTCCGACTCGTTCAACCACTCCGATAATTGTGTCTTTTCAACGACCACGAATCGGGTCGAGTGCCCGACGGTCACCCATGACGGGCTCACCATAAACCGCTCGTTCTCGTTCCTGGATGCGTCGGGCGCGGTTCAGCAGGCGTTCGTCAGGGGCACGACCAACACCGTCAACGTCAAGAAGAGCGTGAGCGGTACCATCACACACCACGAGACGGTCACGAGCACGGTGAACGGCTCGAGCGACCTGACTGTGGCGGGCCTCGCATCGAGCAGCACTCAACGCACCGTTGACGGAAAATCGGCTGGAACAGATGCGAGCACGGGCACCCGGGACGGAGTGGCGTTCACGGCATCGCGATCGGCGGGTGACACCATAACGGCCCTTGTTATACCGATTCAACCGGATCATCCGACCTTTCCTACGGCCGGCACAATCGTTCGCTCAATGACCGCTACGGTCACGGTCGGTAGTAAGACTCCTTCGACGTCATCGAGGCGGGAAGTCATCACGTTCGATGGATCGGCGACCGCCAAGGTCGTCATCACTCACGACGGAGTCACCAAGAACTGCACGAAGCCGTTGCCGCACGGCCGGCTAACGTGCGCGTAGTCGAGTAAATACGGGTTCGTAGGGCGCACCCAGCGGCGAATCCGTAGCGCACCCCCAGTCCGGTCCGAACTCGCACGCGGCCGGCTGGGGGTGGCTTTTTTTTTCCACCTGGTTGGTCCAACGCGCCGACCACGAGCTGTCTCGTACTGCAACTGAACGGGTGCCAGACGTCAGTAGTGTAGTTCCAAGTGGTTAGTTCACGACGCCCGGACTTACCTCAGTCCCATTAAGGACACAGGCAGTTGCTTGTGCTTGGATCGGCCGTAGAAGAAGTCTGGGCGTAGTGAACTATCGAGTGGCATCGTGTCACTGCCCGCTGGCACCCGTTCAGTTCGCAGTTTCCAGCTGGCACCCGTTCAGTTGCATTTCTCCAGCTGCACTATTTGCCAGAATTCCGAACCGGAGCTTACGCGGAGCGGGTATCCTCGGACTTTGCGATGCGCTTGGCTTTATCGCATAGCTCGCGGAGCTCCGACTGCGAGAGATCTTCCCAACGGGCTGGAATCGGAATGAGTCGTCGCTTTTCGCGGAGCGACTCGAAGGTCAGCCAACCTCTGCCGTAACCTTCGGAGAGAACTATGCGTCGCTGACTGCTGGTGCGTCGGTCTGTCCCGCTCCGACGCTCAGTCCCGCCCCAAGCGAAGTACTGCGGACGACGTCGCTCCCCTGTGTTCATCCGCCGCTCAACCTTCGTCGGCTGCGAATCCCACGCCTGCCAGTAGGAGCCATCTCTGTCTACGAAAGTTCGATATGACATATCTATCGCCTCACGCGGTTGCCACACGCGTCCGCTCTCAAATAGTTGCAGGAAAGATACCACTTTCCGGCACCTGGAAATGAATCTAAATATATGTTTGCCAAGGGCTTATGCCCTTAGCACTCTACCTCCCGAAGTCGGCCAAAGTTTCACTCATGACGTCGATCATGGCCTTCGCAGTCCAGCGATCTCTGCCATTGTAGAGGAAAGAGAAGGCCAGGACCTCACCATTTACCGCCGTGACGTACCCAGCCAACGCAATAACGTCGTTGGTGGTGCCCGTTTTGGCGTGGAGGTTTCCCTCGGCGGGGGTGTTCCGCATCCGACGCCTGAGCAGCTCGGAGTCCCCAGCCACCGGAAGGGACGAATGGAGCCACGGACCCCAGGGAGCGCGGTGGGCGTAGCCCAGCAGTTGGACCTGTGCGCGCGGGGTCACCCGATCGAAGGTCGAAAGCCCGCTGCCGTCGGCAAAGATGAGTCTGCTCGTATCCGCGCCAATCTTGCTGGCGAAAAACGTGTCGAGTACGGCGCTGGCGTTCGCCACCGTTCCCACCGCGTCCTTCTGTGGCCCGCGCGCCGCGTTCCTGAAGAGCAGTTCGGCGTAATGGTTGATGCTCTCGCGATTCATCGCCGCGATCATGCTGGCGAGAGGAGGAGAAAGCAGGCTCGCGACCTTGACCGCCGTTGGAGGAGTCTTGCCGAGGCGGATTCCACCGTCGACCTTGACGCCGCGCGCGATGAGCGCGTTCAAGAGTGCGCCTGTTGCGAAACTCGCCGGATCTTCGACGATGTAGACGTACCTGCGGGTGCCGGTTCGGGTGCCGATTGAGCCGCCGGCGGTGATCGTCCCATCACCCCGTTTTCGAAAGGCCAGTCGCGCGCCGCCTCCCGCGACAGTGCGAACATTGGCGACGAGTGGAATCGCGCTGGTGGAAGGCTCCAGCACAACCGTTGCTGGCTTGCCGGCGGAAGTCGGCGTTACCGCGACGACAACGACATTCTCATTCAGCGACAGCGCGGACACACGTGCAGCGTATGATGCCTGCAGATAGCGGGTGAGCCATCCTTCCGGAACCTTCTGGTCGTCGAAGCCCGACGCATCGCCGATGACGCTACCGGTTATGTGCCGGATGCCGTTTGACGCGACAAGATCGGCAAGACGATTCATCGGTGCCGACGGACCGCCCGGCAGAAACTTTCCGGAGAGTGCGGGATCACCATCGCCCCTCAGGTAGAGATTCCCGGTCAAGGTTCCATCGGGACCGACTGCGGCGTCTCGCAACGCGTCAGTGCTGAACTGGTAGTTCGGGCCGAAGCGCTCGAACGCAATCGCGCTCGTCAACAGCTTCATCGTCGAGGCGGGCAGCATCTGCTCACCAGCGTTGTACGCGTACAGAGTGTCTCCCTGAGTAAGCGACACAACCATGGCGCCCCACATTCCGCTGCGCGTGCGTCCGGTGAGTCCGCCAAGCGTCGCGGCCAGGTCGGCAGAGCTGCGCGGCGTGCTGTAACGCACGACGGGCACGGCGGGCGGCCTGTTACGGCGGGGTCTCCGCACGCGGCGTCTGGTCGTGCTTCTTTGTTGGATCTGTGATTCGAGAATGGTGGGAGCGGCGGCGCAGGCGGTGAGCGCTACCAGGATCGCGATTCGAATTCTGCGAGAGAACATCTTGAGCCGTTGAGCGTTTGAAAAATCGATTTCGGAGAAGCGCACCGAACCGCCATCTCTTGGCGAGAACAGTGCCAGACTCCGACACGCGCACTCTTACGACGAGAGCGTGCTGTTCGCTTGGAATATACCCTGCGTTTGCGTATTTTCTCCGAACGACAACTGCACCCCATTGCAGCAGAGGACACCGATGGCTGAACGGCCGCACAATTTTCTGCGTGAAGGCGTGATCACCGGTTTCATCGGAGCGACTGCGATTGCAGCGTGGTTCCTCATCGTCGATACCATTGGCGGACGTCCGTTCTACACTCCGATATTCCTCGGCAAAGGCGTGGTCAGCGTGCTGGGCAAGAACATGATGGGCGACACGGCGTTCACGCAGGTGCTCGGCTACACGGTCTTCCACTACGCGGCCTTCTTCATCGTGGGAATTGTTCTGACGGTGATCGTGCACCAGGCGGAGCGTACACCGGGCATACTGGCCGGCCTGCTGGTGGCGGTCGTGATCATGACGCTGGGGTTCTACATGATTGCGGCGGCGTTCGCGCAATCCTCTCTTGGCCAGATTGCCTGGGTACAGATCTTCGTCGCCAATCTCGTGGCCGCGCTGCTGATGCTTGGCTACTTGTGGCGCAAGCATCCGAAGCTGGAGGGGCAGCTGAAGCAGGCGCTCGAGGGAACGGACGACTAGGCCGTCGACGCCTTCCAGTCCACCTGAGCGCCCGCGGTCGAATCTTCGCCGCGGGCGTTCCATTTGAAGAACACCACCGTCATGATGATGATGAAGATGATCCCGCCCGGGATCCACATGATGAGAGCGCCAAGGAGCTGATCCTCGAGAGGAGAAAGCGGCAGCACCCGCGGCGCGCCGCTGTATGCGGGATACAGCACGTGGTCAGCCATCGCGATGTAGACAGCAACGATGGACATGGGGATGCTCATGAGAAAGCTGTAGAGCATCTGTCCCGGATACGCGAGCCGTGGAAACTCCGGCAGCTGGCTCATGAGCGGCCACCACATCAGCACGGCGGCGCCCATGAACATCAAATGCTCGAGGATGTGCAGGTTGTGATTCGCCATCGCCGCATTGTAAAACGGCGGCAGATGCCACACTGCTATCACGAGGGTGAAGACGACGAAGCAGATGGGCGCCCGGGTGAAGAAGCGTACGCCCGGGGCGATAGCGGGTTTCGACAGCAGGGGGCGTAGCATCCACCCCGGCACTCCAGCGAGCAGCAGCGGCGGCACGGCCAGCGTGAGCAGGAGGTGCTGCACCATATGCGCGCTGAAGAGATAGTCGTCGCTCAGATCGTGTATCGGACCATTGAGCGACGCGAACATCAGGAGCAGGCCGGAGAAGAAGAAGCTTCGCTCAGCGACACTTGTTCGCTGGTGCAACGCGTTCCCAGCCCAGATGTAGATCGCAGCGAGTGCCGCGATGCCGATGACGGTACTCGGGTGAATCGACCATCGCCACCAGCTGAGATTGGCGATGGGATGCAACAGCGCCAGGAACAACATGCTACATGACTTTGATGTAGAGATGTCCGAAGAGGAACATCAGTCCCAGCAGCGTCATCGCGGCGACCAGCAAGGGACCGGTGAAGAGCACCCGGAAAATCCTGGCGTCGTACTTGAGATGCATGTAGAACATTACGACGATCGTGAACTTGAGCGCGGACAGGATCAGTAGCGTGGGAATGAATCCCCGTCCGGCGACGAAGGACGGGATGAAGTAGGCCCAGACCTCGCCGACCGTAATCAGCGTGAGAATGAGAGCGACCTTCCAGTAGGTGGACCAGGTCGGGTGCGCGTGTTCCTCTTCCGCGTGTGGGGCGTGCGCGTCTGCTTCGGCTGAATCCGGAAGATTGGTCATGCTGGCGTGAGTGTCCATCATTCCTGCCGGTTACTTGATTAGATAAACGAGCGTGAAGATCACGATCCAGATGACATCGACGAAGTGCCAGTACAGCGCGGCAATGTCAACGAGCAGTGAATCGCGGGAGCCAAGTCCCCGCCTGTAGTCGATCGCGAGCAGTGTTACGAGCCACAGCACACCCGCCGTGACGTGCGCGCCGTGGAAGCCGGTGAGCGTGAAGAAGGAGGAGCCGAACAGATTCGTGCGAATGGTGAGTCCTTCGTGCACAAACGACGTGAACTCGAACGCCTGAAATCCGAGGAACGTCGTACCGGCCGCGGCCGTCATCCAGAGCCATAGCTTGGAGTTGCCGAGAATCCGGTCGCCGCGAGTGTGCTTTGGCTTTTCCTTGTTCTGCACCGCCGCCAGTGCCAGCACCATGAACAGCGACGACATGAGAAGAACGAACGTCGAGGCTGAAGTTACGGGAATGTTGAGAATTGGCTTGAGGACGTGCCCGGTGGCGGGATCCGTCCACGCTTCATGCGGGAATGGCCCGACGATGCTCCGGCCCTTGTAAATCAGATATGTCGATATCAACGACACGAAGAGCATGCACTCCGAGCCGATGAAGGCCCAGATCGCGATCTTTCTGCTGTCGAGACCCAGCGTCGTGTAGTGGTGCGGTGCGGCCGCGCTCGTGTGCGTTACGGATGCGCTCATTGTCTAGTGGTGCTCCGGCTCGAGCGGGCTCAGGAGCCAGCTGTAAAGAGAAAAAATCATTATGGCCGCGCCGACGCCGATAAGCGCGCGCGTGGTGATCAGACCGCAGAACATGATCACCAGGCCGAGCGCGACGAGAAGTGGTTTGATCGTGTTGTACGGCATCACGATCCCGAGATCAGCCGGAGTCTTGCCTTCCTGTGCGTTGAAGCGCGCGTCGGCGTGATCGACCTCCTTGCCTTCCCAGATCGGATACCTGCTCGTTACGGTGGGGATCCTCGCGAAGTTGTACTCGGGCGGCGGGCTGGGAATCGTCCACTCCAGCGTTCCGGCGCCCCATGGATTCGAGCCGGCGATCTCTCCGCGCTTTCTGCTGACGAAGAAATTGTAGATGAAGATGGCCATCGCGATGGGGAAGATCATCGCCCCCGCGGATGACATCGCGTTGTAGAGGTCCCAGCCCTGGCCAGCGTCATAGGTGTAGATCCGGCGCGGCATGCCGAGCATTCCCGAAAAGTGCATCGGGAAGAAGGTGAGGTTCATGGCGACGAAGGTGAGCCAGAAATGAATCTTGCCCAGCTTCTCGTCCATCATGCGGCCCATGATCTTCGGGAAGTAATTGTAGATGCCGGCGAAGATGCCCATGATTGAGCCGCCGAACAGCACATAATGGAAGTGCGCGACAATGAAATAGGTATCCGTTTGCTGCAAGTCCGCCGGAGGAGACGAATGCATGATCCCGGAGATCCCGCCGATCGTGAAGAGGGCGACGAGTGAGATTCCGAACAGCATTGCGGTTGTGTATCGGATGGCGCCCTGCGCCATCGTCGCGATCCAGTTGAAGATCTTCACTCCGGTCGGGATCGCGATGAGCATCGTGGTCAGGCCGAAGAACGTATCGGCGATCGGGCCCATTCCCACCGCGAACATGTGATGCGCCCACACGCCGAAGCCGAGCACGGCGATGAGAATGCCCGAGTAAACCATGACCGGATAACCGAACAACGGCTTTTTCGAGTACGTGGGCAGCACTTCGGACACGAGGCCGAATGCCGGAAGAACCAGGATATAGACTTCCGGGTGTCCGAAGATCCAGAACAAATGCTGCCACAGTAATGGATCGGCGCCGGCGCTGACGGTGTTGTAGAAGTTCGTTCCAAAGGTCCGATCGAACAGCAGGAATACCAATGCGATCGTGATGACGGGGAAGGCTAGGACGAGGAGCACCTGAACGATGAACGCCATCCAGGTGAACATCGGCATGCGCATGAGCGTCATGCCGGGCGCGCGGAGGTTGATGATCGTCGTCAGGAAGTTGAACGCCGCGGCGAGCGAGGAGACGCCAAGGATCTGGAGGCCGATCACCCAGAAATCGATGTTGAGCCCCGGAGAGTACGGCTTCGTCGTGAGTGGAGCGTAGCCGAACCAGCCGCCATTCGGCGCGACGGCGAAGAAAATCGGAACCGTGATGAAAATTCCGGCGAACAGGTAGACCCAGTAGCTGAACGCGTTGAGCCGGGGGAATGCGACGTCACGCGCGCCGATCTGGAGCGGAATAAGGAAATTGAAGAACGCTGCAGAGAGCGGCATGATCGCCAGGAAGATCATGGTCGTCCCGTGCATCGTGAAAAGCTGGTTGTAGAACTCGGCCGACACGAGGTGCTGATTCGGAGCGCCGAGCTGCGCGCGGATGATGATCGCCTCCACTCCACCGAACATGAAGAAGAAGAGCGCCGTGTAGAGGTACAGAATGCCGATGCGCTTGTGGTCTACGGTGCTGAGCCAGCTCCAGAGGCCCGTATGCTCACCCGAGTATTCGCCGCCGTACGCCGGGGCTGAAATCGCAGTCGTTGCCAAGTCTTCTCTCCGGTTACTTCAGTGCTGTTAGATAAGCAACGATGTCGGCGATCTGCTGATCCGTCAGGCCGCCGCCTGCTGCTGTGACTTTCGCTTTGAGAACAGGATCGTATTCGTCGAGGCCGAGCGTCGGCATAATGACCTCCGGCTTCATCTTGCGCGCGTTCTTGATCCAGAGCGCCAGATACGCCGCGGCGTTCGGGAAGCGACCGGCTGCAATGGTGCTGCGGGATCCGACGTGCGTGAGATTCGGCCCGGTCACGCCCATCGCCGCGGGGTTTCCGGCGATCGAATGGCATCCAATGCACGCCGAGCTGGAAAAAACCTGCTTGCCACGAGCCGCGTTTCCAGTGAGGCCCGCGGTGAATTTGAGATCCGGGGGAATCGGCGAGTGCGGCACCGCGTACTCGGGAATCTTTTCGCGTGGAAAGATGTAACCGGCCTGCACCGCGCCGGTGGACGCCGCGGCTACCGATGATTGAGCCGCTCCCACCGGTGCCGCCGGAGGCGTCGCAGCGCCTGGCGCTCCGGATGGCGTCGTAGCCGGTAGCGCTCCCGGAGGCGTCGCGACTCCCGGTGCTGCGGGCGACGGCGGAATCGGACCTCCGGAAGGTGCAGCTGCGACGGCACCAAATCTTGCCGGCAGCTTCTGTCCCGCCACCCACGAATCGAACTGTTGCTGGCTCACCGTGAATACCCTGAAGCGCATATTCGCATGGGACGCGCCGCAGTACTCGACACAGAATCCGTTCCACACGTTACTGGAGATCGAGGTATCTGGCGTGTACCACATGTAATTCGTGCGATTCGTCACTACGTCGCGCTTTCCGCCGAGTTGCGGCGTCCAGAACGAGTGAATCACATCGGCCGAGCGCAATCTGAAGTTCACCGTACGTCCGACCGGGAGATAAATCTCGTTCGCGGTCGTCACTCCGTACTCGGGATACTTGAACTCCCACCACCACTGGTGGCCCGTCACTTCGATATTCAATGATCCGGGCGCAGCCTGCGCCTGCGTGATGAAGATCGTTCTGACCGTTGGAACGGCGATGAACACCAGAATTACCGCCGGGATCAGTGTCCACGCGATCTCGAGCTTGGTGCTGCCGTGGGTCTGCGGCGGCGTCCCCTGGTTCTCTCTCCGTCGATACCTGAATACGATGTAAACAAGAATTGCCTCGACGAGGATGAAGACGATCGTCCCGAGAAGCAGCAGGCGGTCCCAGAGGAAATCGATCTCGCGTCCGAGATCGGAATGTGGGACAAGCGTGGTGTTGGGATGCGCTTCGTTACAGGAGACGGCCGCGACGACAAGCGCCGCGACAAAGGCATAGGATGCAAGCCGCCGGAGGCGGTCAGAACCTTTCATGCGAAAGAAATCCTGTTCTCGTCGAGTGGGAAGCGTCTCACTTTCGCTGGGTGAAACGCTTACGGATTTTTCAGGATGAAGCACGTACAAACTAACGCTCAACCGTCCGTTGCGGGAGTTGCCCTCGGCGCCGTCATAGACTCTGGATTGAGCAGACGGTCGAGCTGGTCGCGCGTCATCAGGCCGCGCTCGCAAACCAGATCGTAAACGCCTCGCCCCGTCACGAGCGCCTCCCTCGCGATTTCGGTAGTCGTCTCATAACCGAGCAATGGAACGAGGGCAGTGATCACGCCGACCGACTGCTCGACGAAACTCCGCATTCGCTCGGGATTCGCGGTGATTCCCTCGATGCACCGATTCTGAAGAATCTTGCATGCCCTTTCGAGGTTGGTCATTCCGCTGAGCAGCCTGAACGCGATGATTGGCTCGAACACGTTTAGCTGGAGCTGCCCCGCCTCGGCCGCCATCGTCACCGTCACATCACCGCCGATGATGTCGAAGCAGACCTGGTTCACCATCTCGGGAATCACCGGATTGACCTTTCCCGGCATGATCGACGAGCCCGGCTGCATCGGCGGGAGATTGATCTCGCCGAGTCCAGCGCGGGGCCCTGAGCTGAGCAACCGCAGATCGTTGCAGATCTTGGAGAGCTTCACCGCACAGCGCTTGAGAACGCCGGAAAGCTGCACGAAGGCGCCGGTGTCGGCCGTGGCTTCGACGAGATCGGGCGCCGTGACGAGCGGTAATCCCGTGATATGCTCCAGATGCCTGCGCACGCTCTCTGCATACTCGGGCGGAGCGTTGATGCCGGTGCCAATCGCCGTCGCGCCCATGTTGATCTCACGAATCAGTGCCTGCGCTTCGCCAAGGCGATCCACATCCTCGAGCATAGTATGGGCGAAGGCGTTGAATTCCTGGCCGAGTGTCATCGGGACGGCGTCCTGGAGCTGGGTGCGTCCCATCTTGATGAAGGAGCCGAACTCCTCGCCCTTGTGCAGAAACGCCGCGGCGAGGGAGATCATCGCCAATTGTAAATCCCCGATGCTGGTGTGAAGCGCGAGCTTCACCGCCGTCGGATAAACGTCGTTCGTCGACTGGCTGAGATTGAGATGGTTATTCGGATGGACGATGTCGTACTGGCCGCGCTGCTTGCCCAGGATCTCGAGGGCGCGATTGGCCATCACTTCGTTCGCGTTCATGTTCGACGAGGTTCCGGCGCCGCCCTGGATCATGTCGACGCGGAAATGCTCGTGGTGCAACCCTTCTCTGATCTCGGTCGCCGCCTGTGAAATCGCATCGACCATGTCGCGATTGAGGAGCTTCAGATCAAAGTTGGCGCGCGCGGCTGCCTCCTTCACCGTCGCGAGCGCGGCGATGAGCGTGGGAAACTCACGCAGCTCGATGCCGCTGATGCAGAAGTTCTCGATCGCACGCAGAGTCTGAATCCCGTACAGTGCGTCGATGGGAATGTCTCGCTCGCCGAGCAGGTCGCGCTCGCGGCGGGTAGGTCCGGAGATGTCGATGCGCGGAACATCGGCCGCTTCGAGACGAAGCTTTTTCAGCCTGAAAGGAAGTGGAGACTTCATCTGTAGCGGGAAGCTATACTGGCCGAATACCTTATTGAAGTCGGCGGCAAGATCACCGTGAAGATCTACAAGGAGCAATAAAAGTGTCGATTTCCAGGCGAACATTCATTGGGGCCGGAGCGGCAGCCGCCGCGTCATTAACGCTCGATCGTACGGCTCGCGCCGAAATCTTGCGCGCTTCTACATATGACGGATCGGCACCAGCGGCGACGCGTCCGGTGGTAGTCGCCAGCGCCAACGGCATTCGTGGCGTGGCGCGCGCGTACGACATGATCACGCGGCAAAACGCCGACACCCTCGACGCGATCATCGCCGGAGTCAACATTGAGGAGCTCGATCCGGAAGACCAGTACGTCGGACTCGGCGGCCTCCCGAACGAGGAGGGAGTCGTGCAGCTCGATGCGTCGTGCATGCACGGGCCCACGAAGCGGGCGGGAGCCGTAGCGGCGCTCGAGGACATTGCGACGCCCTCGCTCGTCGCGAAAGCGGTGATGGATTACACCGATCACATCATGCTGGTCGGCGCGGGGGCGAAGAAGTTCGCGCTCGAAATGGGATTCAAGGAGCAGAACCTTCTCACTGAGAAAAGTCGCCGCGATTGGTTGCGCTGGAAGGCGTGTCTCAATCCGGCCGACAGTTGGCTGGACGCCCCCGGGAACAGCGCGCCCCCGCCGCGGACGGCTGGTATTCCCTTCGATGACCCGCTGCACGTGAAATTCACAACTGGAACGATCAACATGAACGCCGTGAATGCCGCGGGAGATATATCGTCAGTCACGACCACGAGCGGACTTTCGTGGAAACTGCCGGGACGAGTCGGTGACTCGCCGATCATCGGGGCGGGAGAGTATTGCGACAACACGGTTGGCGCCGCCGGGTCGATCGGACGTGGCGAGGCCAACATCAAAGTCTGCGGCGCCTTTCTCACCGTGGAGTTCATGCGGCAAGGAATGTCGCCGGATCAGGCGTGCATGAAGACGATCGACAGAGTGATCGCAATGACCGAGCGAAGGCTGCTCGATCCGAAGGGCCGCCCGCTATTCGATCTGCAATTCCAGGCTGTATCCAAAGACGGGCGCTTCGGTGCGGCGAGCGCTTACGAGGGTTTCCAGTACGCGGTCGCCGATTCGAGTGGAGCGCGACTCGTTTCGATGCCGTTCAAGTTCCGCCAATCGGAAAGGCCGCAGATGCCTGAAGTCAGCTGCCGCCGAGCTTGAACGTGCCAACGAGCTCAGAGATCTGCGCCGATGCATCTGTCAGCGCGTGCGCTACTGCCGCGAGGTCGGCGATGCTTCTGCTCTGCTCCTCGTCCGACACGGCGACCTCGTGCATTGCGCGCGAGAATGCACTTGTGCCGAAGGATATGCTGGCCAGGCGCTGAGTCATGATCGAGATCAGCTCGTTCGAATCACGGACGGCTTTCTCGATGCGACCGCTCAGATCTTCTCCTTCGACCGTACCCTCTTCAACTCTCGCCAGCGACTGTCGTCCGGCGCGCGTCGCCTCGAGGACTTGCTCGACCGTGGCCACCGTGCGAGAAGTTGCTTCGCGTGACTGCGCGACGCTGTCCAACATCTCCTGAACGAGCGACGTCGTCCTCTGGGCGGCGTCGGCGGAGCTGCTGGCGAGACGGCGAACCTCACTCGCAACGACTGCGAAGCCGTGACCGTGCTCACCCGCACGCGCTGCTTCCATCGCCGCATTGAGCGCGAGGAGCTTCGACTGGCGGGCGATTTTCTGGACGAGCACGAGAAACGCACCGATCTCATCCACCGCCGTCGACATCGCATCGATTCCCTCGGCGCTCTCGAGCGCATCGGAAGCCAGAGACTGAAGTGAGCTCGCGGTGCGCTCGAGGCGCACCCGGTTCTCGCGTGCCAACTGTCTTAGTGCCTGGTCGCGTCGCAGTCCTTCCTGCGCGGCCTCGCGAAGGTTTCCCGAGATCTCTACCAGCTTTGTCGCTTCGGTGGTCAGTTCCTTGATCGCACGCTCGCGCGCCAGTGCATCCTGGCTCAGCGCGTTCGTCGTCGCCGCGCCACTGCGTGCGGATGCTGCCGCGGATACAGATGCCGTGGCAACCCGCGATGCGAGCTCGCTGGTGTCGTCGACGGAGGTGCGCATCCTGCCGGCCACGCCCCGTAACTCGGTGAGCATTGATATCGTCGATCTCGTGAGGCGGTCGACGGCCCGGTTGGAAACTGACGGGCTGTAGTTGTTCGAGAGATCACCCTTGGCGATGGCTTCGTGGGTGCGAGCGAGCTCGGCGGCCGGTCCCGTCACGTGCTGGCGAACGAAGATCAACGCGGCAGAGACGGTGGCCGCGAGCGCGACCGCGATCCACAGGGCGGCAATCCCGAGCGCAGTCCCGACTCCGCCCACCGACAACAGGTCCTGGCGGGTCTCCGCCGGAATCTGACGAAAAATCTGCCAGCCAATTCCTCCGAGCCCGATGAGGAACACCGATCCGAAAACGATGCTTATTCCAAGTGCCCGGCGCTGCAACGCGCTGAAAACCGGCTTGAGCAGACCGGAAGGAGAACGCGGAACGACTGGGAGCGGCGTTGCTGTCATCTTGAGGAACGATTGTGAACGACTCGGTCTGCTGCGTCGGAGATGAAACTCCGTCGCTCAGCCGCTACTTTGTAACCATGGACAATTCGGCAACACGGAACGACCCTCTCCCCATGGACGCCATCACTTACGACCCGTCTGCGATCGAGGAGAAGTGGCAGCGCATCTGGCAGGAGCGTGGAACGAACCACACGGATCTGCAGCGCGCCCAAAGGCCGTTCTATGCACTGATGATGTTCCCCTATCCATCCGCCGAAGGACTCCACGTCGGGAATCTTTTTGCGTTCACGGGGAACGACATTTATGGACGATTCCAGCGTCTCATGGGACACAACGTGTTCGAGCCGCTCGGGTATGACGCCTTCGGGATTCATTCGGAGAACTATGCCCTCAAGGTCGGGGTGCATCCGATGGACCTCATACCGCGCAACATCGCCAACTTCCGAAAACAGCTCGAGCGATCCGGACTGATGGTCGATTGGCGCTACACGCTATCGACGACGGAGCCCAACTACTACAAGTGGACGCAGTGGCTCTTTCTAAAGCTTTTCGAGCAGGGGCTCGCCTACAAAAAGCAGGCAGCGGTCAACTGGTGCCCGAAAGACAAGACCGTCCTGGCCAACGAGCAGGTCATCGGCGGGGCCTGCGAGCGATGCGGAACGCCGGTCGAGCAGCGTCTGCTCGAGCAGTGGTTCTTCCGCATCAGCAACTACGCGCCGCGGCTGCTCGAGAATCTCGATCACATCGATTGGTCGGAGACGACGAAGACGGCGCAACGGAACTGGATAGGGCGGTCGGAGGGTGCGGAGCTGTCGTTCGAGACGCACGACATGAACGGCAAGGAGTGCGAGATACGGGTCTTCACCACTCGCCCCGACACGATCTATGGCGCGACGTACATGGTGCTCGCGCCCGAACATCAGCTCGTCGCTTCGCTGACCAGGCCGCAGGAGAAGAAGAGGGTCGAAGCTTACCGCGAGCAGACCAAAAAGCAGGACATCATTACGCGGAAGACGAGCACTGACAAGACGGGAGTGTTCACCGGATCCTACGCCATTAATCCGGCAACGGAAAAGGAAATCCCGATCTGGATCTCCGATTACGTGCTGATGGAGTACGGCACGGGAGCGATCATGGGCGTTCCCGGCCACGATGAGCGCGATTTCGAGTTCGCGACGAAGTTCGAGCTTCCGATCGTGCGTGTCGTCTGCGGCGAGCGCGAGGATGCGAACACGCCACTGCAGAAGGCATTTACGGAGTGTGAATCCGGCACGCTGGTCAACTCGGGCGTGTTCGATGGATTCCAGGTCGACGCAGCAAAGAAGGCAATCGTAGAGCTGCTCGCGAAGGGTGGCTCGGCCAAGCCGGTGGTGCACTATCGCCTCCACGACTGGTGCATCTCTCGGCAACGCTACTGGGGTCCGCCGATTCCCATCATCTACTGTGAATCGTGCGGAACGGTGCCGGTGCCGGAGAAGGACCTCCCGGTTCTGCTGCCGTTCATCGAAGACTTCAAGCCCGATGACTCGGGAGTGTCGCCGCTCGCGCGGCATGAGGAGTGGTACCGCGTCGAGTGTCCGAAATGCGGAAAGCCTGGCCGCCGCGAGACCGACGTGTCGGACAACTTCCTCGACAATTCCTGGTATTTCCTGCGCTATCCGAGCGTCGGAAACGACGATGTGCCGTTCGAAAAGAACGTCACGAAGAAGTGGCTGCCCGTGAACTCGTACATCGGCGGCAACGAGCACGCGGTGCTGCATCTGTTGTATTCGCGGTTCATCACGATGGTGCTACACGACGGCGGGCACCTCGGGTTCGAGGAGCCGTTCACACGGTTCCGCGCGCACGGTCACATCATCCGCGAAGGCGCGAAGATGTCGAAGACGCAGGGTAACATCGTGAATCCCGACGAGTACATCGAGCGTTGGGGCGCCGACGCGTTCCGCACCTACCTCATGTTCCTCGGACCGTACGAGCAGGGAGGCGATTTCCGTGATGCGAGCATCTCGGGCGCGCGGCGTTTTCTCGACCGGCTGTTCGCATCTGTCCAGAGCATGTCGGGCGATGGCGAGCCGGATCACGCAGTGATGCGGAAGCTGCACCAGACCATCAGAAAAGTTGGCGAGGATATTTCGCGCCTTAGCTACAACACGGCGGTCGCCGCGATGATGGAGTACATGAACGTTCTTCGCAAAGGGGAGCGAACGCCCCATCGCGACGAGGTGCTGCCGCTCATTCCGCTTGTATCGCCGTTCGCACCGCACATCGCCGAGGAGCTGTGGGAGCAGACGGGCGGAACGGGGAGTGTGTTCGACTCGGCGTGGCCAAGCTTCGATCCCCGGCTCGCGCTGGACGATTCGATCGAGCTCGTCGTTCAGGTGAATGGCAAGGTGCGTGGCAAGATCACCGTAGCGCGCGACATCTCTGAACAAGATGCGCTGGTCGCGGCACTGGCCGATCCGACAGTGTCAAGATTCACTGCTGGCGATCCCAGAAAGGTCATCTTCGTTCCGGGAAGGCTGCTCAACATCGTGGTCTGACCGGCGCCGTCGAACCTCCCGGCATCCCATCATTCGCTGTTGCAGAGCTACTACACTCCGTTACGGACAAGTGGCGAAAAGTCAGGGCGTGGGGCTGGCTAACTGATTGCTCCTCTTCATGTTAGGCGGAGCCAACGAAAACCGTCGAAATCGAGAAAATGCCGGTGCCAAGCTTGCGCACTGAGTAGTCGGCGGACCGATGCGCGCCGGCCCGCGAGAACAGGCTCGACCCCCGCGCCACCCGTCCCGAGCCATGCTGACAAAAGAAATCGAGTTCACGCCAGGCGTATCAGAATACGGTATCCTCTCGCGCGTTCGAAGCTTCGCGCAGGGGAACTCGCTGTACCGGCAATACGGTTATGTGCTGGACGGAGACGACAGGTTCTTCGAGAAAGCTGCGCTCGATTCGAAGTACGTGGCCGCGATGATCGCTTTCATCGAAGATGAGTTCGGCGTTCACGTATCGGATTGCGAGATCAGCGCAGACAATCTGGGCTCTCTGCACGCGGTTGCGCACTTTGTCGCCAGCAAGCAGCCATTCGCGGTGGGTTGACCGGACACCAACTGCAACAAAACGAGTGGTGCTGCGGATTTCAGGCTGAAGGTTGCCAGTAGCACCGCATTGCGACGTTACGAGCCAGATCCGCCCCGTCTAGGGTTCGTACATCGCATTGACGTCTGCATTTGCGAGGTCGACAAGAAATCCGCCGATCCTCTCCGTCACCGCACGAAGGAATTTCTCGCCCTTATCCGGAGTTGACGCTTTCGGGTTTCCGGTTCCGGTGTCGTCAGTGAC